>JAEEWW010000033.1 GCA_016287815.1 Treponema sp.
ATAAGAAGAACAAGTACAATAATCATAAGATTGATTGCGTTTCCGTACTGCGTATAACCTTTTTCGTTAAACTGCATAAGCATTGTGGTTAATACTTTATTCTGCGGAGTTACAAGAAGAGCAAACAGCGAAAGTTCCCTCATACAGGAAATAAACGGCAGAAGATAACCTGAAAGGAAGGTTGCTTTCTGAATCGGGAAAATAATGCGGCGCATGCGTTTTTCCCAGGAAACACCGACAATTGTTGCAGCTTCTTCAATTTCATTAGAAAGCTGAAGCATGGCATTTACGCCGGAACGCGATGCAAACGGCAGATATTTTACCGAGCCGACTAAAGCAAGAATAAAGAAGGAACCGTACAAAGCCGGAAGTTTTGTGCTTATTGAAAGGTAGATTGCTCCGAATGCCATTGAAGGCATCAGATACGGGAAGAACGAAAGGTTATTTACCGCATTTGAAAGGAAAGAACCGCGTCTTTTTACGATTGCATAACCGATTAAGATGCCGCTTGTACCGGCAACTACAGAGCAGACTACAGAAAGCCGCAAACTGTTCCATAAAGTGCGCCATACATCGTGGCTTCGGAAAATTCCTGCATCCATGCCGTTTGCAAGGGCTGATTCACCTTTACCAATCCAGAAGTCAAACGTAACATTTCCAAGATTGTATTCACCAGGCATTAAGATAATTGATTCAACAGCAAAGGTTATTAAAGGAAGAATTGCAATAAAGCAGAGAACTACAATAAGTATAGCAGAAAGCGGACTTCTTGCCTTTCTTAAATCAACAAGCGAAATCTGTGAAGATTTTCCGGTTACGGTTGTAAAGGATTTTCTTCTTCCGGTAAACCACTGGTTCAAGCCCAGAATTGCAATTCCCAAAAGAATCATTGTAAAGGCGATTATGTAGCCCTGTCCCTGGAAGCTTCCGTTGAGCATGGTGTACATCTTTGTGGTTAATACCCAGAACCTTACAGGCGAGCCTAAGAAAACAGGAACGGCATAAGCACTGATTGCAGAAGCAAATACCAGAAGGAACGTAGAAAGCAAGGCCGGCATTACGATCGGCAAAGTAATGCGCCACATGATTTTTTTTCTGTCTGCCTTCAGGATTGTTGCAGCTTCTTCAAGGTTTGCGTCCATATTACGCAGGATTCCGCCGATAAGAATGTAGGCAAAAGGCGCATAATGAAGGCCAAGCACAACTGAACACGGAAAAAGTCCGTATACAAACCAGGTCGGCATAGAAATGCCTGTAAGAGCTGTAAAAATTCCTGTAATACCCATTCCGGTGTTTTTATTGCGGAAAAAGTTTACCCAGAACATTGCCAGCGTCCACGAAGGCATGATGTACGGAAAAACAAATACAAACGAAATGAATTTCTTGAACTTTATATTGGAGCGGGTAACAAGCCATGCTACCGTTCCTCCGAACATAATAGCAATGATAGAAGCAACAATAGCCATAACCATTGTGTTTATGAACGGCTTATAAAAGTTGTTTACTGAATATTCCCCGCTGAAAAGCAGCTTTGTCCAGTGGAAACCTGTTACAGAACCTTTTTTCATTCTGACTATCTGAACTTCCATAGGATGAACCTGCAAAGTTTCAAATACAAGAGATAAAAGCGGATATAGGGTTAAAGCTGCGAGGACAGTAAGGAATAAAACTAAGATAACGTTTGCAGGCTTAGAAAAGAAAGCCTTTACGTTATTTGACATTTTATTGGTCATTCAAATTCCTCATTTTTAAAAGATACAGACAGCCGGAATAAGCTGGAATAAGAGAACGCACAATAATGCAATACAAATGCAATATGCGCGCCCGGCATAAAACGGCTGCCTGCCAGAAAAAATATTATTTACTTAAACACTTAGAAATAAATTCAAATACTTCAGCATAAGCGCTGTTGATGTAATCAGGATCTTCCATTACAAGGCGATCTTTCCAGTAAGCAAGATTCTTATCTCCATCGTTTACAGGAATGGTATTGTTTGAAGAATATGCACCGATTGATTTACCCCAAGGTTTAAATCCTTCTTCAGAAATCATGTAGTCAACAAAAAGCATAGATGTGTAAGGCATTGTTGTTGTCTTTGCAATCATTACATAAAGCGGATACATGAATCCTGCAAATGGTTCAACTTTTGTATTTTTTGAATCAGCATAGTAAGATTCAACTTCAAGATTGTCTACTTTTACTGTTTTTGAGCGGAGTTTGCTTAATACGAACAAACCAACTTTTCCCTGTGCTTCGTCGTTAGAAATTTCTTCAGCAATCTTTGTATCAGAACTTCCGAATGAACAGTTTGCAAGGAATTCTGCAATCCATTTGTAACCGGCATTCTTGTAGCTGCCAAGTTCAATATTCTTTCCGTAAAGGCTCTTGTAAGCAGCAGCAAGTTTATCTGACCATGCCTTACTTGTAAGCATAATAAGGAAGTTTTCATTTACCTTTTCTGTTTCCGGGCTTTTGAAGATTACAGCACCTTTCATATTTGGTTCGCAAAGCTGCCATACGTTTGTAATTGCAGGAGCCTTTGAGCCTTTTGTGTTATAGATGAAAAGTTTATTGATGTACTGATGTACCAGTGGATCAGCGTCTTCTTTATCAACAACTTTATCTGCTGAAATCGGAACATAATTTACAAGATAGCCAGGTTCAAGCATCTGGATTTTTAGAACTGCACCGTTCTGTACCAGAGCAACATCTGCACCGTCAATGTTTCCTGAAATTTCTGCATCAAGTTTTGTATAAACTTCGTTATCTTTTACGTTTGTAGCTTCTACATCAATTCCGTATTTAGCTGTAAAGCCTTTTGCAGCATCACCGATACGTGAACTTGTTCCGTATGTTTTAAATACAGTACCAGAAGCTTTTGCAGCAGCAGCTTCTTCCTTTGCTTTTTCAATAATCTGTTCTCTTGTTAAAGATTTTGATTCCTGAATAGCTTTTGCAATTGCTGTATCAGCAGCCTTTTCCTTTGAGCCTCCAGCAAACAGTGTTGCTGCCATTACTGCCATTGCGGCAGAAACTAATAAAGTTTTTTTCATGTTTTCCTCCTAAAAAAGTCAATAAAAAAATTGCAATTTTTGAAATTGACTTTTTTACGCGATTTTGCAATGAAATGAAAAATCGCAATATATAAACAAGTTTGCGCTGCAAACTTGCTAAAGATGAAAGCTGACGCTATCTTAGGCAGGTTTCATCTTATCCTCCTAGATTTTATCCGAAAATTTATATTACATTTTCCTTTAGCTTTTTTATCGAAGTATCAAGGAATTCCTGCATAGAAAGCCCCCAATACTTACTGTGTTCAAAACAATAAGATTCAAGATTGTATTCCTGAAGCTTAAGTTCCTTAAACCTTGTAAAAATCGGTTTGTAATCTATATTTCCATCACCGATTAAATTATGCAAATCGATTCTTCCTGAAGGCGCTTCCATTCCATTCGGGCTTCCTGCAGGACCGTAATTATCATGTATATGCGAAGTTGTTAAATAAGAAGCAAACATTTCAAGCGGATTTTCATCCGGTGTGTAACAATGCGCATGTCCGCAGTCAAAGCAAAAACCTAACGCAGAAGAAGAAAGATTTTTATAAATATAGCTGTTGTAGCGCAAAAAACGTGTATTTTCTATGGCAAGTTTTACACCTTCTTTTTCCGCAGCTTTTAAAACCTGACTTAGCTTTTCAAGTCCGCTTTCATTTGGTTCAGGCGTAATATGTTTTCTTGTAGTATGAATTACAAGATTTTTTATTCCAAGCTTTCCGCAGTCCTGCACAGCCTGAATCATCTGTTTTTTGTATAACTCACCTTCTTCTGTAGTAAACCAGAGCCAGTGTGCATTTGTAGAAGGAAAATGTACGGTAGAAACTAAAAGACCTTCTTTTTTTGCAAGATTAAAACGTTCTTCTTTTGTGCCATCAGTTGAATCAAATTCATTTCCCCACCAGAACATTACGGAATCAAAACCTGCTTTTTTTATGGCAGCCATGCGTTCCGCCGGTGAAATCGAATAAAATCCAAACCGAAAATTCTGCCCCAAAATCATAACAATAATTGTAACATAAATAATCTTAAGATAAAGTTAACATTACTTTCCAAAGTATAACAAAACTTTCGCGGAACTATTGTCAGAGTACGCACATCCAGGTTCATATTATTTTGTGCACTAACATAAAAGTGTGTAACAATTCCTATTTATGCGTTTGCTCTGCCAGAGTACGCGCTTGCACAAAGGGAAAATTGACATTTGTTTTGTATCAAACTATATTCTATATTATGACTATGAAGAACACATGTAGAAACACAGTAAAAATAGCACTTGCATTTACATTATTATTTTCACTTTTATTTATTTCATGCAAAGATAAAAAAACGGAACAGATTTCCATTGCAGTCTTTGCGCCAGGGATTATAGCAGACAGTCCTGTTTACAAAATGCTTGCTGACGGCGTAAAACAGGCCGTTGAACAGGCAAACACAGAATCAGAAAAAGTAAAGCTTACCATTTTGGAAGCCGGTACAAATCAAGCTGAATGGGGGCCAAAACTTACATCTCTGGCCGCAACTGGAAGTTTTAACGTAATAATTTCTTCAAATCCTTCACTGCCGGACTTGGTAAAACCAATTTCTGCCCAGTTTCCAAAACAGAAATTCATTCTGCTTGATGCATACTGCGAAGGTAACCCGAATATTGCAACGGTTCAGTACAATCAGACAGAGCAGTCATATCTTACAGGCTACATTGCAGGCCTTATGTCAAAAACACACAAAGTCGGTTTACTGGCAGCTCAGGAATATCCTGTATTAAACAATATAATTCTTCCTGGCTTTGCAAAAGGAGCAGACGACGCCGCTAAAGGAACTACCGTAGATTTTAGAATTGTAGGCAACTGGTATGATGCTTCTAAAGGTGCAGAACTTTCTTCCGCAATGAACAAATCAGGCTGTGACGTAATTCTTCCAATCTGCGGAGGAGCTGCTCAGGGGGTTATTTCTACCGCCCAGGAAAAAGGATTTTACATCACCTGGTTTGACAACAATGGATTTTCAAAAGCTCCTGGAACTATAATTTCAAGCACTGTAATGAAACAGCAGCTTATGGCAAAAGAACAGACTCTTGCATTTATTGAAGGCAAAACCCAATGGGGAAAAGCACTTACAGTCGGCATGAAGGAAGGTTACATCGAATTTGTTCAGGATGATCCGCTTTACATTAGAACCGTTCCTGCTGATATAAGAGATAAAATGGCAAAAGTTGAAGCTTCCATAAAAGACGGTTCCTTAAAACTTTAATGCCAGCCGGTAAAGCAAATAAAGCCGTAAAACGCCACAGGGGATTTTTGTGTTACTGACACTTGAAAACTTAAGTCAGATTTTTTCTACAAAAGTTGCACTTGATAATATAAATCTGACTTTTGAATCAAATAAAATTTATGCTGTCCTTGGCGAAAACGGCGCCGGAAAATCAACTCTTGCTTCTATTTTATGCGGAGACAGACAGCCTTATTCAGGCAATCTTTTATTAAACGGCAAGAAATCTATCCTAAAATCGCCTGCCGATGCCCTTGCAAAAGGTATTGTACTAGTTCACCAGAGACCGCTTTTAGCAGAATCCATCAGCGTAAAAGAAAACATTTTTTTAGGTTCAGAAAACACAAAAGTTTCTTATCGTTTTTTAAATGCGCACCTTGAAATGTACAGAAAACAATGGGCTGCTGACTTAAACTTAAATGCAAAAGTTAAAGACATTGGAAGTGACTTCAGATTTTACACTGCCCTTTTAAGTGCCCTTTGCAAAGAACCTGAAATTCTTATTCTGGATGAACCGTCTGTTTTTTTAAATACCATTCAGCGAAAAGAACTGTATGAAAATCTAAAAGAATTCGTAAAAAACGGAAAAACAGCAATTGTAATAACCCATAGCATAGACGAAGCTAAAAACTATGCAGATAAAGTTATTTATCTTAAAAAAGGAACGCTGATTGCAACAGATGAAAAAGCCATAAGCATTGCAGAAGCTGCCTTTAATTCAGGCTATAATCAGGAATCTGTTCCAGATTCAGAAAAGAAATCCGATACAAAAACTGATATAAAACAGCAAAGCTTTATTTCTTTTTCAAACGTTACTTTAAAGCCCGTAAACCGCCCTGCTTTATTCAACATTTCTTTTTCAGCAGAAGCAGGACAGATTACACTTATTCAGGGCGTAGAAGAAAGCGGACTTGAAACTCTGGAAAACCTTGTTACAGGCATGGAAGAAAACTTTGCTCAGGGAACAGTTACGCTTTCCTGCTCAAAAGACATTTTTTCACAAACATCATTTACATTGGATCTTGCAAAAAAACATTTAACCCCGGATTTACTGCGTGGCAAAAATAAAAAGATAACAGGCATAATTCCTTCAAACAGAGTGTTCAGGGCTTCAAACCCGCTTTTAAAAGTGGAACAGATTCTTTGCGTTTACTATGAAGGAAAAGACACTGAAAAATACAGCCGTGAAATTATAAAAAATGCAGGAGTAAACATTACGCCGGAAGACTATGCTTCATCCCTTTCCGGCGGAATGCTTCAGCGTCTGATTCTGGAAAGAGAACTTACACAAAATCCGCAATTTTTAATATTATGCGAACCTTTACAGGGGCTGGACAGTGCTGCATCTTCTTCTCTTTGTAAAAGAATTGCAAAACTTGCAGAAGAAGGAAAAACAATAATTGTTCTTTCAACCGCAGATTTTCCAAAATCAATATGCAATAAGGTTTATAAACTTTCAGGCGGAGAGCTAAAGAATGAAAAATAAATTTAACAAGTTTGTTTTTAACATATTAAACTTCGCCTCAAAAATAAAAACCGGTAACAAGATAAAAACAAGTGCGGCAAGTGTACTTGCAGGCATAATCATTTCTCTTATCGTGCTTTTAGTCTTTGCACCAGCGCCGCTAAGTGCCTGCATAGATTTTATAACAGGAACTTTTACTTCTGCTTTTTATTTCGGAACCTTTTTAAATACAGCTGTACTTTTGGCCTTAGCGGCGCTCGGTAATTCTATTTCCATAAAAAGCGGAAACCTGAACCTTGGCGGAGAAGGTCAGATTTACACAGGAGGCTTTATCGCTTCCATTATATTTGCCTCAGAACTTCCGCTTCCAATAGCGGCTGTTGCAGGAATTGTTTGCGCCGCAGCTTCCGGAATTATCCAGGTTTTAATTTCTGCCCTTTTACGACAATTTAAAAAAGCCAATGTACTTTTAACTTCGTTTTTAATTTCTGCAGCAATTATTCCGATTATTGATTCTCTCATTTCCGGAAAATTCCGCGGTCAGACAGGAAATCTTTTAGCAACCCAATTTATTCCGGAAAAGCTGCGGCTTTTACAGATTCTTCCGCCTTCACCGCTTAACGTTTCTGTTTTTGCGCTGCCAATATTGTGCATTCTGTTCAGCTATTTTTTAAATCACTCAAAAACAGGAATGCGGCTGAAAATCTGGGGGACAGCGCCGGAATTCGCCAGATACTGCGGATATTCAGAAAACAAAGCATTGTATCTTTCGCTAATAATTTCAGGTGGTATGCACGGACTTACCGGCGCTGTTGCAGTGCTTGGCACTTACTATACATGCCATTCAGGCTTTTATGCCGGCATGGGCTGGAATGCCCTTTCCTGTGCGCTAATTGCACAATCTGAACCTGCACTTATTATTCCTGCAAGCCTTGTTCTTTCGTGGCTTTATACGTCAGCAGGCAGGGTTTCACTTATGCAGGGACTGCAATTTGACATAAGCTCTTTAATTCAGGGAATAATCCTTTTCTGCATTTCCATAAACTACATTGCAAGGAAAAGACGTACATGAGTTTAATTACAGGCATACTTTCAATTTCAGCACCTCTTCTGCTCGCTTCTATGGCAGCTTTAATCAGTGAACTTTCAGGCTGCATGGCTTTATTTCTGGACGGACTTATAAACCTTTGTGCCTTTTTATGCTTTGCGTTTACAGTACATACAAATTCTGTTTATCTGGGAATTGCGCTTTCTGCATCTGTTTCTACAGTCTTTATAATAACTATGGCATTTGTAATTGAAAAACTTAATGCAAACCGTTTTCTTGCCGCCCTTGCGATAAACCTTCTTTGCTCTGCACTTTGCAGTACATTATCTTCAATTATTTTTAAAACAAGAGGAGTTCTGACAGCCACTACATTTGTTTTTCCTGCAATACAGACAAGATTTGTGACAAGCATAAGTGCATATCTGGTTGTTACAGTATTGTGCCTGTTTTTAAAATTCACCAAAACAGGGCTTTACATAAGAATCTGCGGCAGCGATGCACAGGTTTTGCATGCAAAAGGAACCGATGTAACAAAAATACGTCTTATTGCATGGGGAATTGCAGGTTTAGCCGGCGCATTCGCAGGCTGCATCTTAAGCCTTAGAATCTCTTCATTTGTGCCGAATATTTCAAGCGGAATCGGCTGGACGGCCCTTGCCGTTGTATTTTTAGGCAAAAAAAATACCGCAGCTATAGTAAGCGCGGTACTTATTTTTGCAGCAGCTCAATACGGCTCTAACAATATTCAGAACATTGCAGCACTAAAATCTATTCCGTCTGCAGTTCTTCTGTCGCTGCCGTATTTCTGCTCACTGCTTCTTATTCTGATTTTTCCTCAGATTCAGCCTGCGGAACTTCTTCAGAAGATTCAGCATTTTCGGCATCAGAAATCTCAGAGAACTTAACTTCATTAAATTCTTCTACATGTTCAGAATCTGAATTTTCTTCCAGCCGGGCAATTTCTTCAGCAGATAAATCAGTATTTTCTGTTATTTCATTGATAATTTCAGAAACTCCGCCTTCTTCACCAGGTTCTGTATTTTCTGTTTTTTCTACAGTCTTAAACTCAGAAAGCATGGCTTCAAGCTGTTCAATCATCTTGTAACTTCCGTTACTCTGCAATGAAACTGCGTGAGTCATTTCTACAATGTTTTCTGTACCTTCGCGGATTTCTTTAATTCCAACCATTGCACCATTGTAAATCTCATCAATCAACTTCATTTCTCTTGTCATTTCAACCTGCTGCTCAGAAAGGGTTGTACAGTAGCCGTTGATTGTTTTAGAAGCCTGAGAAATATTTGTTGTATGAACTTCAATCTGCTGTGTTTTTCCGTTGATATTCTTCAAACCGGCAGTAATATCTATAAATGACTGAAGCATTTCTTTTGCGCTGATACTGATTTTTGCAAAAGCATCTGCGGCAATATGGCTTGATTCATTTGCTTCTTTTACGCGTTCTACAATACCGTTGATTGAAGAGTTTATCTGCTTTGCATTATCACTTGTTGATTCGGCAAGTTTACGGATTTCATCGGCAACAACACCAAAACCCTTACCGGCATCACCAGCATGGGCTGCTTCAATTGCCGCATTCATAGCGAGCATATTTGTCTGCTGTGCAATAGAGTTGATGATTGTAACAACATCAAGAACATCGTCCAGCTGACCTGTAATTCTTGAAAGACTTTCTGTTGTTGAAGAAATTTTTGAATCACCGTCACGTACAAGTTCCTGCATTTCTTCAACGTTCTGCATACGGTTCTTTGCATCAAGGTTAATTGTATCTATTGTCTTTGCAACATCTACTACAGCTGCATCACTATCTGCAATAGCCAGAGACTGCTGCTGGTTTGAATCAACGAGTGTGCGAACAACACCGTCTATATTTGTAATTGCATTAACCGCATTCTGAACAGATTTTCCAAGCTGATCAAACTGCGTTGTCATTGCATTTACACTGCGGTTAATCTGTGTAATGGCAGCTGCTGTTTCGTTGATAGAATTGTTAATTTCAAATCCGGAAGACTTAACACCAGATGCATTATTCTTTACAACAAGAACGAATTCATTCAAATCGCTTACTGACTGATTCAAATTTCTTGTTAAATTTGCAATTTCATCATGTCCGGCAATTTCTGTATGAACCGTAAAATCCTTTGCGGCAAGGTTTGTAGAAAGTCCGTCAATACGCTTTATACGTTTTACAATGTTCTGAGCAATTCCAAATACAGCAAGACCTAAAACAACGGAAGCAACCAAAACAAGAATTCCTGTAAGGATCATTGCAATGGAATACTGTTTGCTTACCAATTCAGAAAAGCTGGCAGAATTAGCTACAATAACCTTATCCAGCTCAGTTTTTGCAAAAGAAAGCTGTCGTAATTCTGACTGAAGGATAAGAATTTCAAAACTAAGGCTTGGAATTTCTGAAAGCTGTTCACTTTTCTGCCAGGCCATCATAATTCCCTGGCTTTTAATCTGATTAAAGGCAGTAGTATCAAAAGACATTTTTGACACAGTTTCAAGGTGACTTGAGAAAGAAGTGAATCTTGCATTTAAAATCATCCAGAAAGAATCCAGCTGGGCAAGTTTTTCTACGAATTCCGAAGGAACATAGTTTTTTATCGACTTAACATCAAGAGCAGCAAAGTCTTTTGTAATTTTTTCCAGATGTGCATGCCATTCATCAACAATTTTCTTTAAGTCGGCTTCATGGAAAAGAACACTGTTAATATAATCCGAAATATCGGCAACATCATACTTTGCTTCTGAAAGCGCAATATTATAATCTTTTAATTTTATGATTCTATTAGAAACAAAGAACAGACCGCCTGAAAGTACAACCAAAGTAACAATAAGGCCTATTGTCAAAAAGGTAAATTTTACACGAAGCTTCATCTCTTAATCACTCCTCGTTTGCTTTTTTTTAATTCTCAAGCATGAAATTCTCAATTATTTTTTGTCTTTTCCCTTTCGCAACCATTGTACCATGGTTTGCATATTATTCAAGAGTTAATAGTATTGTTTTACAACGTTATTTTTAAAAAAAAGACTGTCCAATCCAAAGTTTTTAATACTTTGCGGACAGCCTTTATCAGTTTTTAAGAAACTGTAGTTTTATTTAGTAAACCTTAAGAATCTCTGTAAGTTTTTCTTTTCCTATAATCTTCATAAAACTTGCAAGACGAGGTCCCTGGTCTTTATTTATAAGCGCATGATACAAAGCGGTAAACAATGCCTTTGCTTCAAGTCCAAGGCTTGTTGCAATATCATACATTGCCTGCTGGCATTCTTTATCCTGTGCAAAAGTTCCAACTCTTGGAACAACTTCATCACGAACGCGCTGAACAGCTTTGAGCATGTCACCTGTAATATCTTCAGCCTTGCTTCCGTCTGTACGCAGTGCAAAACAGAAATCCGGTGCGCAGTCGGGTGCTGATTCGTTAATCCAGTACCAGGCACATACACAGCGGCGGCGAAGACATTCTTCCTGTTCCGGTTTTACATCGCCAAGGCTCTTAATTACAGCATCAATGTCGCCGGAATATGTTTGAAGCAATGTTGTAAGAAGTCTGAACGGAACCTGATACGGCTGAACTTTTGGCATACCTGCTTCAATCTGGCTTAATTCATAAATGCGCTTTTCGTGCGCAATAATAGAAGCCTTTTTAGCAGGATCTTTTTCTTTCGGCTCTTCAAGTCCCCATGCAATACGTTCAGTTCTATCGTAAGCTTCGTAAACTGTAACAACATCAAGGTCAAAGCTGATAGAAAATTCATGGTCAACCTTATTCTGGGCAAAAATATAGCGCAGAACTTCAGGCTGATAAACTTCAAGCGCATCAACTAAAGAAATTACCTTTCCTTTTGAAGAAGACATCTTGCCGGGAACGCCCTTAAGTTTTACAAAGTCGTACTTCATTGTTACAGGAGCATCCCAGTTGTAAAGGCGCTTAGAAACAAGTTTTGCTGTATCGTAAGAACCGCCAGGACTAATGTGATCTTTTCCGCCCGGTTCAAATACAACCTTTTCTTCGCTCCAGCGCATCGGCCAGTCTACACGCCAGCCAAGCTTAAATTCCTTTGATGTGCGGAGGTCGCCTTTTTCTACATGACCGCAGGCATTACATTTATAAGTAATTCCGTATTCACCGTCATAATCGATAATTTCAGTTTCATCTTTGTTACACTTACAGCAGAAAGCAGCTACAGGCCAGTAAACGTCGCTATCTTTCATCTTATGCTCGTCATCGCGGTAAGTATTCAAACATTCTTTAATAACGTCACGCTTCTGCATGGCAATTTTCATGCCTTCGGCATAGCGGTTTGCACGGTAGCGGCTTGCCTGATACAAAAATTCAGGATTGATTCCTACGCGCGGAAGCTGTTTTTCAATATCCTGTTCGTGGTGGCGGGCATAGTTTTCGTCACGGTCAAATGTATCCGGAACCATTGTAATCGGGTAGCGGAGATATTTTTCAAGAACTTCAGGTTTCGGCATGTTGCCCGGAACTTTGCGGAATACGTCATAATCATCCCATGAATAAATAAAGCGGACATTCTTGCCGCGGTCGCGCAATGCACGAACAATCAAATCTACAGTAATAATTTCGCGGAAGTTTCCGATGTGAACGGTTCCTGAAGGTGTAATTCCAGAAGCGCATGTGTACAAATCTAAGTCGCCCTTCTGTTTAATGATACGTTCTGCCTGCTGGTCAGCCCAGTGACAGAGTTCTGATGGATCTCTAGCCATTTTCAATTCCCTAAAAAAGTATGATTTTTGTATTTTAGTGAAAAAAAATGGTTTACTCAACTGCAATTAAAATTCCTATTTTTTCATGACGCTGTTTTTTATGGCGCAAGGCAAACGCATTATAACAAATTTATGTATACAATTTTGTGTACTATATACAAAAGCCAGCGACACATGCTACAAGAGAACCGGTACCGTTGGTTTGCAAGTATTTTTTTTTATTTTTTCCCGGTTCAATTGTGCATGGTCACTGTCTTTTGTTCCGTACTCAAAATTCTTTCAATATCTAGTTATAATACGTTTGCCCTGACACGCTGTACTACCTGGTATTATAAAAAATAGTTAAAAGTGAATATATTCATAATACCACATTTACTGTAAAACTTGATTCATAAGGACAAAACAAAGATACGGCGCGCAAAACTTTGGTCAGTCTTTAAAAGAGAGTTTAACAAAACGCTTATTGGAGGCATTTCTCTATGAAAAAAAACATATTACATATTATTATGCTTGCCGTTACAGCAAGCCTTACAATTCTTACAGGCTGTGCAAAAAAAACACAGGCACAAACATTAAACATTTATTCTATTATACATGAAGAAGAAACAGAGGCTCTAACAAAACTGTTTACGCAAAAAACCGGGATTCCGGTAAAGTTTTTGCGCGCCTCTACAGGCGAACTTGTAAACCGTGTAATTACCGAAAAAGACAATCCCCAGGCAGACATTCTTCTTGGCGGAGCTTCTTCCTACCATATTCAGGCAGACAAAGAAGGTGCTCTTGAAGTGTACAAATCACCGGTTGCAAAAAACTTACCATCTTATGCTGTTGGTAAAAACGGAACATGGACAGGCTTTTGTGTTCTTTCGCTTGGAATCGGCGTAAACGAAGAACGTTATGCCCAGAAGTTCCCGAACCTTCCGCTTCCAAAAACCTGGGATGATTTATTAAATCCTGCCTACAAAGGCGAAATTGTAATTACAAACCCGGTTGCGTCTTCTACTGCTTACCTGTTTGTACAAAATCAGCTGCAGCGTCTTGGCTGGGATAAAGGCTGGGAATATCTTTTAAAACTTGCTCCTTTAGTCGGACAGTTCCCGGACAGCGGAAGTGCTCCGGCAAAGCTTATCGGCACAGGCGAATATGCTCTTGGCGTTTCATACATCCATGCAGTTGTAAAATATCAGAGCGAAGGCTTTAAAGTAGTTTCTATTGCACCGCCCCAGAGTGCCGGAGATGTTGACTGTATTTCAATTATGAAAAATACGAAGAATCTTGCAGCAGCCAAAAAGTTTGTTGACTTTATGCTTTCAAAAGAAGCACAGGAATTAATGAGTTCAATTGACTTTACAGTTCCTGTAAATCCTGAAGCAAAAGGCGTTAAAGGGTCTGTTCCAGTTTCTTCACTTGATTTGATTGAATACGATGTAAATAAAGCTTCTACTCAAAAGGATGAAGTTCTTGGTAAATGGAAAAAAGAAGTAAAATAGAATCAAAATCTATTAAAACTGATTATGGCGGCAAAAAGGCTGTGACCTTTGAAACCGCCTTCAAAACAGCTAAAAAAACTCTAAAGCTTAGCGGCAGCACTCCTTTTAAACCGGCTTTGATAAAACTGGTTTGGGCAGGAGTCTGTCTTTTTATATTTATTACAATTTTAACGCCGGTTTTATTTGTCTTTGCAAGTCCTGCAAAAGAAGACTTTATACAAGTCTTTACTTCTGATGTCTGGAAAAACTCTGCCCTTCACACCCTGATTGTAACCTTGTGTTCAACAACCGCTTCGGTTTTAATAGGCTACATTTACGCGTATGCTGTCGTAAAAGAAAACATTCCAGGCAAAAAGTTTTTTTCATTTATTCCGTTTTTACATTTAGTAACCCCGCCTTTTGTTGGCGGACTTGCTTTCATCCTGCTTTTAGGACGGCAGGGATTCATTACCAAAAAAGTTCTTGGACTTGATATAAGCCTTTACGGTTTTACAGGGCTTTTAATTGCCCAGGTTTTGTGTTTCTTTCCGATGGCATACATGATTTGCGCCCAGACGTTTGAAAACATAAACCCTTCACTTGAACAGGTTTCTAAATCTTTGGGAGCAGGCAAGCTTAAAACATTTTTTAAAATCACGCTGCCGCTTTCCATGCCTGGCATAATTTCTTCGGCATTGTATATTGCTGTTTCTGTAATGAGCGATTTTGGAAACCCGATGATTGTAGCAGGCCGTTATAAAGTTCTTGCCGTAGAAATCTATACTCAGCTTACTGGCTGGATGAACGGCGGCGCAAGCGCAGTCTTAGGAATTATTCTTGTAATTCCTTCTATTATTCTATTTATCCTTCAAAACAAATACGTTTCTAAAAACATGGCAAAAATTGCTTTAATCGGGGAGCGAAGCCAGAACATTCAAAAAAATCAGGCTATTCTAAAAAAGCAGAAATGCTCGACAGAAAAAATGTCCAGAATTATTCTTACCGTTTTCTGTTCGTTTATTACGCTGTGCGTTCTTTTGCAGTTTGCATCGATTATTGCAGGAACATTCCAGAAAGTCTGGGGAATTAATTTTGAGCTTACATTGAATCACGTAAAAAATATCGGAAGATGCAAAACCGAGCTTATAAACAGCGTCCGCTTTGCGCTTGAAGCTGCAGCATTGAGTACGTTGATTTCCTGCTTTGCTTCTTACTTTGTTTTCCGGTCGAAGCTACCGCTAAAAAAGTTTATTGATACTGTAATACAGCTTCCGGCAGCAATTCCCGGAACCTTGTTCGGTCTTGCAATTTCACTTTTTGCCGCGAAGATAAACTTTCACCTTTCAAATGTTTTAATCGTTATTGCAATCACAATCGGTTTTATTCCGTTTTCTTACCGGGCAATTTCAGCAAGTTTTTCACAGATTAAAAAAACTTTAGATGACGGAGCGCGCTCTTTAGGAGCCGGAGAATTAAGGGTTTTATTTTACATCCTGATTCCGCTTGCAAAAGAAGGATTATTTAATTCCTTTATTTACGATTTTGTCCGCGGAGTTGGAACCATGAGCGCAGTAATCTTTTTAGTTTCGTTTAATACGCCGCTTTCTTCTATAAAAATATTAAATCTTGCAGAACAGGGATTCTGGGGCGATGCGGCAGCCCTTGCATTAGTTTTAACGCTGATTACATTTGCAATTTTATTTGCAGGAAGATTTTTAATAAAATTCTGGGGACGCAAAAATGGATAATATAAATTCGGCAGAAATTGCATTAAGTCTGAAAAATATAACCTTTTCTTATTCAGAAAAATCCGGCACTGGAGCTGAAACAATAAAAAATCTTTCTTTAGATATAGAAAAAGGAAGTTTTACAACCCTGCTTGGACCGAGCGGCTGCGGAAAAACAACTTTGCTCCGCCTTATTTCAGGCTTTCTGGAAGTTCAGAGCGGAACAATTGAGCTTTTCGGAATTGACCAGAAAGGCATTGAAACTTCCGAGAGAAAAATCGGAATGGTCTTTCAGGACTATGCACTCTTTCCACACATGACAGTAAAGCAGAACATTCAGTTTGGACTAAAAATCAAAAAGGACAAGAATTGCGAACAAAAAACAATTGAAGTTGCCCGAACTTTGGATTTACAAAATCTTTTAGACAGATTCCCGAATGAGCTTTCAGGCGGACAGCAGCAGCGGGTAGCACTTGCAAGAGCACTTGTATTAAACCCGAAGATTCTTTTAATGGACGAACCGCTTTCAAGTCTTGATACAAAGCTCCGGGAAAAAGTACGCGAAGAGCTAAAGGCAATTCAGCAGAAACTTAAAATTACAACGGTTTACGTAACCCACGATCAGGAAGAAGCACTTTCTTTATCTGACAGAATTGCGGTTATGAATGACGGAAAAATCTTACAGTATGGCGTTCCCCGCGACCTTTATTTTAAGCCCCAGGACAATTTTACGGCTGATTTTGCAGGACGCGCTAATTTTCTGGAAATAAACGGTTCATCGTATGTAATTCGTCCGGAATGGTTTGAGCTGAATAAATCAGAAAAAAAAGGCGACATAGAAGGAACTGTTCTTACAGAAAGTTTTTTAGGCGATATGACACGTTTTACCATTAAAACAAAAACCGTAAAGGGAGCTGCGGCAGAAACAATTCTTACAGCCGACTTAAAAACCCTTGAATCCAATTCGCTTGAAAAAGGCAGTATAATCTCGCTGAATATTAATCACATGTGGCAGAAATAAACGACTAAACTTAAAATACCGGATAGCAGTCAAAGCCTGCGCTGCGAAGTTCTGCCATTGTTTTTTCGCTCGAATCATCAACAGCTACTATATAGTAGACATTTCCGCTCGGACGCGTTTCAGAAGCAATTCTTGCAGTAAAACCGCGTTTTTTCAGCCTGTTTACAAGAGCCTGTGCATTATCTTTTTCGCGGAACAAGCCAAGCTGTAAATACTTTGGTTTTTCTGAAGTTTCTGAAGCAGCACCAGATTTTTCACCTGAAGAAGCTGCTGTCGTTTCAGAAGAAACAGATGCCGTCGTCTCTGAACCGGCAGAATCAGATGAAACAGAAGTATTACCTGCTGATAGAATATCTTTTGAATCCGGCTGAAAAACATCTTCATCGGCAATTTCAGGCAATGCAACGCCTGAACGCGGAACAAAAAACCAGAACGGAGAAGGCAAAAGCTGTGCCTTTCCGTTAATTACGGCAGTTTCTACACTTAACGGAAAATCTTTACGGAGCTTTTCTGCCCATTTTTCTTTTCCGGTTACATACCACAAAGTAAGAAGCAGCTGCGGATGAACGGCAGAAAGCGACGGACGCTGGCTATAGGCTTCAAGCATAACAACGGCTTCATCAACCTGTCCTGTTGTATCAGCCTTACACAAGGCACTCCACTGAGAATACAAAATTATGTATGCCTGAATTTCCTGCGATTGAGAATTGCGGACAGCAGAATTTAAATATGAATCAGCAAGAGAGGTATCACCTAAAGATAAGGCACAGCGCACAGCATCAAGAACAAGCTGTTCATTGCTTTTTTTAGGCATACCTTCTGCATCGCCTGCGGCAATACCTGCAGCGGCAACGTAATTTTCGCGCGCAAGGTCAAAGTTCCCGAGCTGTTCCTGAATCGTTCCTAAAAAAATATACAGAGATCGCTTTTCTGCCGGCTGAGTAACGCTTTTAAGCTGGCTTTCAACATATTTTATAGAATCTTCGGCATTAGCTTTTTTTGCACTTTCTGAAACAATTTTTGAAGCTTCTCCTGCAAAAATACAGGAAGCGCATAATGAAAATGCAAAAGCAATTATCTTTATTTTATTCATCTGAAAATAATTTATGTCCGTCCAATGCAGCATTAAGTTCATCTGGAGAAATTGCTACTTTTTCTTCAGCTTTTTTATTCTTCTTTTTAAGTTTCTTCAGCTTTTTATCTTCAGCAGATTTTTCGTCTTTTTCTGCCTTGTTCTTCTTTTTTCCAAAAGTAAAAGGAAGAGTTACAAAAACACCGGCTACAAAGGAAACAACTAAACTGAAAAAGATAGGAACATTTTTGAATTCCCTGAAGATGAAATTAATATTGCATGTATTGTTAATATTAAAACCTGCAAAAATCGTAACAAGTACAAGAAGAATTAAAGTTCCTATCAGTTTAAATGGCATAGTTATTTCTCCACTCGGTATTCGTTAAAGCACAGACTGCCCACCCGCAGAACTTGTGCTGAAAATATATTAGCACTAAAGTGCAAGTAAAAAAAGTCCCTCGATAAAAAAACTTAAATATAAAAAAAACACCGTTAAGCTTATTAACGGTGTTCATATAATCATAAATTGTTACAAAGTTGCAATTGCCAATTTATTTTTTCTGATTTATTGCATCTGTATAGAATTCAAATGCTTCTTTATCTGTATAACGAGAGTGTACGATTCTTGAAATTGCGTCAGCCATTTCAATTGGATGCTGACTCTGGAAAATATTGCGTCCCATATCAAGACCGTGAGCACCTCCCTGAATTGACTGATAAGCCATGGTGAGGGCTTCTTTTTCAGGAAGCTTTTTTCCACCGGCAACAACAATCGGAACAGGACAGGCTGCAACTACTTCGTCAAAGTTTTCGCAATAATATGTTTTTACAAGGTTTGCACCCATTTCTGCAACGATTCTTGTTGCAAGCTTAAAATACTTTGGCGTACGTTCCATGTTTTTTCCAACGGCAACAACACCAAGAGTCGGGATACTGTAGCGCATTGCAGCATTTATTGTCTTTGAAAGATTATCAATACTTTCAAGCTGTCCGTCAGCACCAATAAAAGTCTGAACGGCAACACAATCTGCATTCATGCGGATTGCATCTTCAATATCAACTGCAACAACTTCATGGCTAAGGTCTTCATTTATCATAGAAGAACCAGAGCTTACACGAAGCGCAATAGCATTTTTAAATGAAGGGCTTACACATGTCCGTAAGGCACCACGTGTTCCCATTAAAACGTCAACATGTTTTGCAAGTTTCGGGATAAGTAAATCCAGTCGTTCAAGTCCTGAAACAGAGCCCATAAAGTAACCGTGATCAAAAGCAAACATTACAGAATTGCCGCTTCTAGGGTTAAAAATATTTGAAAGGTGCTTTTTCATACCCCAATCAAGGTTACCTGCACCTTTTACATGAAATTTTCCGCTTGTAGCGAAAGGCGTATCAACATGATAGTCATGTTCTACTTTCAAGCCTTCCAAATCAGCCATAATCTTTCTCCTTTAAAATATATTGCAAAAAACGCCGCCTGATTTTTCCACAGACGGCGATTTTAACACATTACAAGTAATGCATTATAACAGGAAACTAGAAGTTGTAGTTATCCATGTTATCTTTTGTAAATACTGCACGTTCCGGCAAAAGAACAACACCAGAATCTGGAGCTGTGTAAGCTTTTGGATCAAGTACAGTATTCGGGCTGATTTCTACAGTTCCGATTGTAGGAATATCAATCTTATCACCAACTTTCATTTTGTTGCCAAGAGCTGCCCAGTATGCAAGGTAACATGCGATTCCGCCCTGAATCTTAACATCCCACAAGCCCCAGCGTGAAAGGATTCCTGCACGGCAGTAATCTTTGATTGCGTTTGGTGTAGCAAAACCTGTGATTGTAACTTTTGATTTGTCCAAGCCAAGGTTCTGAGCTGCCTGACACTGTCCCGGAAGAGCTGTAGAGTCATTACAGATGATTAAATCAACATCTTTGTGAGCTGTAAGAACTGCTTCACCAACAGTAATTGCCTTTTCTGCATCCTGATCACTGTAGTAGTTAGAAGGAGCAACATTTACCCATTTCGGGAATTTTGATTTGATATATGCTTCGCCTGCAACCTGCCATGAGTTCTGGTCAGTTACTGTTGCCTGTGAATAGTGCCAGCAGTATTTGATTACATCTTTATCTGGATTCTTTCCGCGTTCTTTAAGAGAATCAACACCCATGTCTACGAGCATTTTTCCAAGAATGTCTGGTGTACCCTGTGATGTCATAAACTGACGTGCATCAGCACTAACATCAGAGTCCCATGTCATAACGGCAATGCCGGCATTCTTTGCTCTTTTAAGAGCTGAATCAAGACCTGTAGCATCGAGTGAAGAAATTACGATTGCATCAGCACCCTGCTGAATTGCATTGTTAATAATATTTACCTGATTAGCAACTGCTGCATCAGGACTTCCGTTATAGTTGATTGTAAAGCCAACTTTTTTTGCAAGTTCCTGAGCACCTTCATTTGCTACTTCAAAGAAAGCATTTCCACTGATTTTTGGAATGAAAACAACAACAACATCTTTTTTCTTTCCTCCGGCAGACGCACCTTCTTTATTGCCTCCGGCAAAAACCATTCCAGCAACCATCAGTGCTAAAACAACTGATAAAACCTTTTTCATATTTCCTCCTTAGTTTATAACTGCACGACTGTACTACACAGCCATGCCGCACTTTCGTGCGATTAATTTATGTTTACAGGATTCACTCATCAATGAGCTATCCGAAAAACCTGTTTTATTTTGCCTTTCTAAGAACTCTTTCTAAGATTCTTCAAAGAAAAGCGTGATAAAAGTCCCAGTTCATTTAATCCGCGAAGGCCAACCGCAATAATAAGGATTATGCCTACAGGAATATCCAGATACTGTGTTTTCATTCCTGCCATAGAAAGCCCGAAACGCATAAGTCCTATTACCAGAGAAGACAAAGCCGTTCCAACGATACTTCCTTTACCTCCGGTAATTGCTGTTCCACCAAGAACTACAGCCGTAACGATCGGCATTGTAAGTTCTTTTCCAAAATCCGCCTTTGCTGTTCCAAGGTACGAAGTAAGGATGATTCCGGCAATCGCAGCACCTATTCCAGAAAGTGCATAGGTAAGCATGATTATAAAACGAGTGTTTATTCCGGAGTATTCAGCTGCATTCTGATTGATTCCGCACAGGTAAATGTATCTGCCGAATTTCGTACAATGCAGGATAATAAAGGCTATCAGAATCATAATTATGAAAATCAGAATCTGTGACGGGAATATGCCGAAAAAGCGGATATTACTGAACTGGATAAAACTTTCCGGGAATCCGCTTATACCCTTGTAAAGTTCAACTTTGGCGATTCTTGTAATTGAAATTGCAAGACCTGAATACAGGAACGAACCACCCAAAGTAACTACCATAGGCTGAACTTTTGCGTAAGCAATAAAAAATCCGCTCAACAAACCGCAAAGCATTCCACCAAGCACAGCAAAAACACATGCAACCCAAATGTTCATTCCGGCCTGTTTCCACATAACGCCGACTACAATAGAAGAAAGTCCAACTATTGAGCCTGCCTGAATATCCATTCCGCCGGTTATAATTACCATAGTAACAAACAGGGAAATAACACAAATAGAAATAAAATCGTTTATCGAACCGAACAAAACTTGCGGGCGCAGAAAGCGGGGATTTGCAAAACCGAATACAACAACTTCAAGCAGTAACAGGGCAATAAGGAACAATTCCCAGCCTATTTTTTTCTTAAGCATTGAAACATTAATCATTATTCGCCATCCTTTTTGTCTGATTCAGAGTTTTTTGAATTTTGTGCCGCAGACTGTACAGTTTTAGCGAGCAGACGTAAACGTCTTGTTTTTTCAATCGTATGCTGCTGGAGCAAGGCATCAACAACAACGATGATGATAAGTAAAAGACCTGTAATCGTTCCGTCATAGTCAGAAGAGAATTTCATAAATACAAGGATTCTTCCAACCGAAGCCATAATTATTGAACCGAGAACAGCGCCAACAAGATTACCTACCCCACCGCTTAAACTGATTCCGCCTAATACGCAGGCTGCAATAGCTTTCATTTCATAGCCGTTACCGGCAACTGGTGTAACAAATCCGATTCGGCTTACATACATAAGACCTGCAACAGAAGCAAATACAGAGCTTAAAACGAAGGCAGAAATCTTTGTCTTTTTAACCGGGATTCCTATTAATGTCGCTCCGTCAATATTGTCACCGATTGCAAAAAAGTTACGTCCTGTAGGAGTATGCAGGAAAAAAGTTCCTGCAAGCATAATAATCAATGCAATCCAGTAAAATAACGTTATTCCGCAGAATGTAACCTGACTTAGTGCCTTGTATTCCATAGGAAGATTTTCTACCCAGCGTCCGCCCGTATAAACATAAACAAGACCGCGGACAATACTGTTCGTTCCAAGCGTTATAATAATAGAAGGAATATTAAAGAACATAAGTCCGCAGCCGTTTATCAATCCGCAGACAACACCAATAAAAACAGCAACTAAAAATGCAAAAGCCCACGGCTTTCCGTCACGGATTAAAGTTGCGCTTACAGCAGCAGAAAAGCCTAAAACGGCACCTATCGAAACGTCAATTTCACCTGTAAATAAAACAAATGAAATACCTATAGAAAGCAGGGCAAAAACGACACTGGCATTTAATGTCAGCAGAAGATTTGAAACCTGAAGAAAATCTGGATTTATAAGTCCTACCAAAAGAAACAATATAATTACAAAAAACAGGGAAGAAACTCCACGCTGCTTAATTATTTTTTTGAAATCTATACTCTGCATTCTTTTCTCCCTATTCAATCATTCCGAAAGAAGCTGCCATAAGCGAATCATTGTTTATCTCTTCTTTTTTGAATTCGCGGTTTATCTGTCCGCGGAACATAGAAACAACCCTGTCGCTAAGCTGAACAAGTTCTTCCATATCAGAGCTGATTAAAAGAACCGCAACACCAAGTTTTTTAAGTCCATGTATAATCGAATAAACATCGCTTCTGGCGCCAGCATCAATACCACGTGTAGGCTCGTCAAGAATTACAAGTTTTGGCGAAGTTGAAAGTCCGCGGCCTATTACAACTTTCTGCTGATTTCCACCGGAAAGTGAGCCCATCAACTGCTCTTCATCAGAAACCTTTATCCTGAAATCAGCTATATATTTATTTGTAACCGCCATTTCTTTTTTCTTGTTCGTAAAGATTTTTGAAAGACGTTTCATACAGGATGAAATAAGGTTATTGTTTACGTTTGCAATCCTGAAGATTCCGTTTAAGAAACGGTCTTCAGAAACATAATTCAAGCCTTTTTCTATAACCTGATATGTTTTTAGGCCTGTAATATTTTCTCCGCCTAAAACAGCCTGCCCGCCAAGAACTTTGTCGCGCCCAAAAACCGTAGTTGCAAGCTCTGTTCTGCCAGCTCCTACAACTCCTGCCATACCAAGGATTTCCCCTGGATAAACGTTAAGGTTAATGTCTTTAAAGCCATAACCAGAAAAATTCTTTAATTCAAAAACCGGATTTACAGAATAATCAACAGGAATATATTCTTCAGAACATTTTTTAGACGTACTGTCATCTGAACATTTTTTAGGCAGAAGACCTTCTATAAGTTTTTCCTTTGTATAATCTTTTATATCACCCTGCATTGTTATTGAACCATCGCACAATAGTGCAACACGGTCACATATAAGGAAAACTTCATTCATACGATGAGTGATATATATGATTCCTACACCTTTTGCCTTTAATTCTTTAATAATACCGAAAAGAGAAATTACTTCGTCAAAAGTTAAAGAAGAAGTCGGTTCATCAAAAAAGAGGATTTTTGCCTCCCGCATTAACCCGCGAAGAATTTCTACAAGCTGCTGTTCGGCAATTGAAAGCGTTCTTGCGCTGCGTTCCAAATCAACGTTTGCAAGTTTTGCAGCATAATCCTTTAATTTTTCACGCAGCTGCTGTTTATCCCCCTTTATACCCATAAGAACATTTTCTTCAAGAGTCATATTAGGAAAAAGCATAGGTTCCTGCGGAACAAGATAAACACCAGAATCCAGAGAAGCGGACGGACTTCCGTAAGGGATTTCCATACCATTAATAAGAATTTCACCTTTATCAGGCCGATGAATACCCATTACGGATTTTACAAGCGTACTCTTACCGGCACCGTTTCCGCCAATAAGGGCAAGAACTTCCCCTTTATGTATATCAAGGTTTACACCTTTCAAGACTTCATTAGAGCCAAAAGCCTTATATATATTCCTTACCGAAAGCAAAGGAGTATTTTCAGACGGCATTTCTTCCTCCAAACACCAGACAAATACGGCTGAATTAAAGTTTCAGTCAGTAAAAATAAACTTTTGTTCACTCACAAAACATTTATCTCTCATAGCATACGACACAAAAACAAGGATGTCAAATCATTTCTTTGGATTTTTTATATTTCTTTGCAGCGAAAATTATTTTGTTATTTCATTATATTACTTAATTTTATATTGTTTTACAATATTTTCTTTCTATATAGACCCAAAAACTGACATTTCAGTATAAATTCTTCAGGAGATAAAAAATAATTATTTTTTTGTTGCGTCAAGAAAACAAGCGTGTTATTATGTTCAGGTATCATACTTTTGTTCGGTAAAATTTGTGAATTACGGTTTGCAATGCAGAACAAACGGTTCGGTGCAATATTTTTTTTAGAACTGTAAGGTAAAGGCTGGTACCCTGGTAAAAGCAGTTTACAAAACAGGTTTCTTTCAGGAGATTAAAACATGGAATCAGACAACGACTATATAGCAAAGATTGCATGGTACTACTACATACAGAAAAAAACCCAGAAAGAAATTGCAGAGTTACTGAACATTTCCAGAATGAGGGTAATCCGGCTGCTGGAAAAAGCAGAGCAGGAAAATCTTGTACAGATTCATATCAGAAAGGATTTTTCTGACCGTTTTGATGTAGAAAAGCAGCTTGCAGAAAAATTCAACCTTAAAGATGTTGTGATAATTCCGGCAGACAAACAGAGACAGGATTTAATTCCTGACGAGCTTGCAAAGGCTGCTTCAATTTACATAAAAGAACATTTTTTCAGTAACATAATAAACATTGGCTATGGAAAAACTGTAGGTAAAATTCTTAACAACCTTTCGCAGATTTCAGAGAAAAAGCTAACCTTTGTTTCACTAACCGGTGGCGTAAGCCTTTATCTTTTAAACAATCAGTATTGGGCAGGAAACGCAAACCTTTATCTGATTCCGGCACCGCTGATTGCATCAACAACAGAACTTGTAGACGCAATCAAGAAAGAATCCGCTGCTATTGAAATTTCAAAAATGCATGAAATGGCAGAATGTACAGTAGTCGGAATTGGTGCAATGAGCGAAGACACAACAATGTTAAAATCCGGTACAATCCGCAAGGAAACTTTTGAGCTTATCCGTATGCGAGGGGCGGTAGGTGATATTCTGGCTTACTTTTTCGATGAAAACGGCCAGCTTGTAGAAAATGAAATTTACAACAATTTAATCAGCTACCCGCTGGATAAACTTTCAAAACTGAAAAACGTAATAGGCGTTGCAGGAGGAGAGTCAAAAAGGCATGCAATTAAAGCCGCATTATGTGGAAATTATGTGAATATATTGATAACCGATGAAGACACTGCAAAGTGGCTGCTAAAATAACAGTAATTTTAGATAATTTTTATAGGAGTAAACATGTCAGATAAATACCTTATGGCTGTAGATGCAGGAACTGGTTCTGTACGCGCGGTAATTTTTGACTTAAACGGAAATCAAATCGGCTGTGTACAGAAAGAATGGCAGCATCTGGAAGATCCCCGGTATCCAGGCAGCATGGATTTTGACTGGAAAAAAGGATGGACTTTTGCAAAAGAATGTATTTCCGGCGTATTAAAGGAAACAGGAATAAAAAACAGTTCCATTGCCGCAGTATCTACAACCTGTATGCGGGAAGGGATTGTTCTTTATGACAAAGACGGAAAGGAAATCTGGGCATGTGCAAACGTTGATGCAAGAAGCAGCGACGAAGTAATTCAACTTAAAAAGATTTCAGAAAACCTTGAAAAAGAATTGTACTTAAAATCAGGCCAGACTTTTTCTTTAAGCGCAATTCCGCGTTTACTTTGGGTAAAAAATAAGGAAAATGAAATTTATAATAAAACCGCTTACATAGGAATGTTCAACGACTGGCTTATTTACAAAATGAGTGGAAAACTTGTAATGGAACCAAGCAACGGTTCAACAAGCGGTTTATTCAATTTGCAGACAAGAACGTTTGACAAGTCAATCGCTCAAAAATGCGGACTTCGTGACGATATTTTTCCTGCCGTTCAGGAATGCGGCACACGCGCTGCAAAAGTCAGCAAAAAAGGAGCTGAAGAAACAGGTCTTGCAGAAGGCACACCATTGATTGTAGGCGGCGGAGATGCCCAGCTTGGAACAATCGGTGTTGGTGCTATAAAAGAAAATCAGGGTGCAGT
>JAEEWW010000003.1 GCA_016287815.1 Treponema sp.
AATTAAAAATACTAAAGCTTCTTGCCGCACAGGAGGCTATATGAAAAAGGTAATAGGAGCTGTATTGGCAGCTTCATTAGTTGCTGGAATGGCATTCGCTGACGTTGCAGTTACACTCAACGCTCGTTTGCGCTCAAACATGTATCATCAGGTAAAACCGGATGGAGCTGATACAAGAACAGAAACATTCGACTTGACAGGAAACAGTGCTCATGGTGGTTCAGGAACAAACGCAGAAGATCTTAAGTTTGTTGCAAAGAATGATTATATGGGTGCTGAAGTAGATTTCATTCTCACAAATGGTGGTTCAGGAAAAAATCTTTATGTTGGTTCATCTCATGATGTAGTTCAGTCAAAAAATGACAAGGGCGAATACAAAGATTATACATTTGCTGGAAATGATATTGCTATTGATGGTACATATTATGGCTGGATGAAGTTCAGCGGTCTTAAATTTACATTTGGTAAATTCGACAGCCGTTTCTCTAACCGCTACAATGTAACAGCTGGTGAATCAGGTCTTTTGAACAGTGATAATATTGCAAAGTATGGTAACGCTCTTATTGGAGATAAAACAACTCTCGATGCAAACAATATTACTACAATTGAAGGTGATAAAGTAGTTGCTTTGGTTGCTGATTACACAGTAGATGCTGGTGACGGAAAACTCTTGCTCAAAGGTGGTTTGCTTTCTAACGAATATAAGAAAGAAGACAACAAAACTCAGTCTGCTGGATATGTATTCGACGGTGCATACCAGAGCGATGTTGTAGATATCGAAGGTTTTGTAAAAATGCCAAAAGATAAAGTAAATGTCTTTGGTGTATATGTTGCTCCAAAAGTAGTTGAAAATCTTCCACTTGCATTTGCATTCACATATGGTAAAAATGATAAAGATTCACAGTATGCTGTTGATGCTCGTGTAGGATACAATGTATCTGATGCACTCAAGCTTTCTTCAGTAATCAAATATGAATCATACAAGAAAGATGGAAAAGATACAGATACAGCTCTTACAGTTGCTGCTGAAGCATCTTATATTGTAAACGATCTCGCTACAGTATTTGCTGATGTTGGTTACTACAACTATGACCTTTATGGAAAAGATAATGGAACTGCTTCTAAAAAATGCGCTATCAAGTTCCGCCCAGGTATTGTACTCAACGCAGGAAAGAGCGCTACAGTTACAGCAGCTCTTCAGTATGACAGTTGGACAAAGTCTGATGGAAATACAGTATGGACAGATGGAACTTCATGGATTAAGAAGTCAGAAATGTCTATCCCAGTTATCTTCAAAGTTTGTCTCTAATCTAGTATTAGTTTAGTGTAAAAAAAAGGCCTGCATTCGTGCAGGTCTTTTTTTATGTCTATTGTGGTGGTTCGGTTGTGTGACAGGAGAGAACATGGGCGTCGTGGTAGGGGTGGCTTGGTCTTTGGTTATCTAAAAACTAATATGCCGAAATGGGGCGATTTTTTTCAAGATATTGGTATAAAAAACTGCTCTGTGGGACGCAGGGAAAACCAAATTAAGGGGAACCCTGCTGGAATTGCATTGGCGACAGCCATTGTGTTTTAACAGGAAGCAGGGAGTTTCCTTGATTTTTTTTCAGTTGCTGGGACCCGCAGAGCAGTTTTTTTACGCACGCCCCATGAAAAGTATTCTGTTTTTATTCATAGCCCAAATGTCAAGTTATATATTAGCAAGGTTCCTATTAAAAACAGCGCGAGTGAAGCGGCGGTTTGCTAGAAGTGCTCCGAGAGTCGCAGGAGCACACCGCCGCGTCAAGCCGAGCCCCTGCGAGGCTGAATTACATTCTGTTGTGCTGCCGCTTCAGAGGCAGAGTACAATAGTTCCAAGTCACAACAGCATGTAGCGCGATATCGCGCGGTTTTGAAAGCCTCATACTCGACCCTCGACCGGGAGCTGTTTTTAAATATTCAACAAATTCCCCGTCCAAAGTTTCATGTTTTTCGTTTTCGCAACAATTAATTAGGCATAAATCTTTTTTAATACGAGGTGACTTATGCCTGTAGAAAACCGCGAAATCAAATCCGGAGTATTCGCTGATCTGTTCGGCGATGATGAAAAAGACGGCAAGAAAAATTTTCTTTCACTCTATAACGCAATCCACGGAACCAGCTTCAAGATAGAAGATACCGTCATTGAACAGAAGAAAATCCCTCAGGCTGTCTACAAGACATTTTACAACGACGTAAGCATGCTCATAAACGGTAGGCTCATTGTCCTTATTGAACATCAAAGCACACCTAATAAAAATATGCCTTTGCGCTGCCTTGAATATTACGTACATCTTCTCTACGGAATAGTTCCGGCTAAGGCTCGATACCGGGACAAACTGTACAAAATTCCTGCTCCTGAGTTTTATGTTTTTTATAATGGAGCAAAGAAAGCTGAAAAAGAATGTACATTAAAACTTTCAGATGCTTTCATTGAAGCTCAAAAAGAGGTAATGTGCGAAGTAAAGGTTAAATTCGTTAACATCCGGGGAAAAGAAGGCGAAAACTTGCCGGTTGTACGCAACTGTGGTATCCTTAAGCAGTACTGTGAGTTTATGGAAATTGTTTTCCGTCATCAGACACAATTAAAAGACCTGCCGACAAACGAAGAAATGCAGGGCTGTTACGAAAAGGCAATCAATGAAGCAATTTCTAGGGGAATACTTGCAGATTATCTTACCCGCAAGGGCACGGAGGTAAAGAATATGTTCATTGGAGAATACGATTACGAACTGGACATGCAGGTAAAAGCCGAAGAAGCCCGCGAGGATGGTATTGAAGAAGGGCGGAACGAAAAAGCCATTGAAGATGCATCTGAATTTTTAAAAGAAAATATTTCTCCCGAAATAATTGCAAAGTGTGTTAAGTTGCCTCTGGAAAAAATACAGCAATTACGAGTGCAACTAAATAGATAATGAATGATTCAGAATGGAATAGCATGCATAGTCGGCTATGGAATAATCTGCGGTTGCGTTGTGTGCTTCTTGATAGTATATTTTATCTAGCCTAAAACTAAAAATTGAGAGGATTTTATGGAAAAAGATGTTTTTTGCCGGATTCTTGACGGTGAACTTCCTTCAAGAAAAATATACGAAGATGAATATACTTTTGTTTTTATGGATGCTGCTGACGATGTTGACGGACATACCCTTGTAATTCCAAAAAAACACTGCCGCAACACCTTAGACTGCGATGCAGAAACATTGCACCATGTAATTGACACCGTTCAGAAAGTTGCAAAGCATTATGTTGAAGACTGCGGCTACGATGGAGTAGATATTTTAAATGCAAATGAACCAAGTGCCGGTCAGACCGTTTTCCACCTGCATTATCATATTATTCCGCGTAAGGAAAATGACGGAGTTCCGTCTTTCCCGAAATATACCGGTACAAAGCTTTCTAAAGATGAATTGTTCCAGAAATTAAAGATGATGTAAAAAGACAAAAAAAGGGCTGTTACTAAGTATGTAGTATAGTGTCATTCTGAACTAGATTCAGAATCTATGCACTATATCTACAGGAGATACTGAAATGAATTCAGCATGACAGAACTTCTTAGACAGCCCAATATCCTTTATTTTCAAATTATCAGTTTGCAAACATCGGTGAAGAAAGGTAACGTTCTCCTGTATCCGGAAGAATAACTACGATGTTTTTTCCTTTGTTTTCAGGACGTTTTGCAAGCTGTATTGCAGCAAAAGTTGCAGCCCCTGCAGAAATTCCAACAAGTACGCCTTCGCTTCTTCCGATTCTCCGGCCTGTTTCAAAGGCTGCTTCGTTTTCTACTGTTATAATTTCATCATAAATTTTTGTATTAAGGGTTTGCGGAACAAATCCTGCACCGATTCCCTGAATCTTATGAGGTCCCGGGTGTCCTTCAGAAAGGACAGGAGATGCTTTTGGTTCTACAGCAACGACCTTTATGTCCGGATTCTTGCTTTTAAGGAATTTTCCTGTTCCGCTAATTGTGCCGCCTGTTCCGACACCTGCAACAAGAATATCAACTTTTCCGTCTGTATCTTCCCAGATTTCAGGGCCTGTTGTCAGCTCATGTACCTTTGGGTTTGCCGGGTTTACAAACTGTCCCGGAATAAAGCTGTTTGGTGTTGCTTTAGCAATTTCTTCAGCCTTTGCTATGGCACCTTTCATTCCAAGGCTTCCTTCTGTAAGTACAAGTTCAGCTCCATAAGCCTTCATAAGGTTACGGCGTTCAATGCTCATTGTTTCAGGCATTGTAATTATGATTCTGTAGCCGCGTGCCGTTGCAATTGAAGCAAGTCCGACACCAGTGTTTCCGCTTGTCGGTTCAATTATTACAGAGTCCTTTTTTAGAATTCCTTTTTTTTCTGCATCATCCAGCATGGCTTTTGCAACTCTGTCTTTTACGCTGCCTGCCGGGTTAAAGTATTCGAGTTTTGCAATTATTTTTGCATTCAGATTTTCTTCTTTTTCAATGTGAGAAAGCTCAAGAAGGGGAGTCTTTCCGATTAATTCATCGATAGCGTTGTATATTTTCATGTTATTAAAACCTACCTCCTGTATGGGTAAGTATGTTATATATTGCCTGTGCTTTTTTGTCAAGAGAGTTTAGGAATTGGCAGGCAAGAATTGATAAGCCGCATGTCACCCCGGACTTGATCCGGGGTCTCCTTATTGTTTTTGAAACGCTTTTAGGAGATGCTGACTTTCGTCAGCATGACATATTCGGTGTTTCATCATGTTTTCGCAACGAAGTTACTAGCGTAAACTTGTGCGATACTTCGGTAAGTAGCATATTGTAATTATTTTTTATCATTTTATTAAAATTTCTTAATTTGACTTTTCTTGTTTTATAGCGGATAATGCGATAAAGTTAAATTGTATTCAATATAATTTTAATCAAGGGAAGGTTTTATGAAGAGACTTTTAATTGGAGTCTGCTTTGCCGGCCTGCTTTTAACGGGTTGTGGCAATAAACAGACTTTTACGGGAAAATCAAAAGGTTACGGCGGAGAAATCACTGTAGATATAACAGTAAGCAACAAAAAAATTACCGCTGTAAAAATTACTGGTGACAAAGAAACAAACGGAGTAGGAAGCCGCGCAGTTGAACAGCTTCCTGCAGCAATCTTAAAAGCCCAGACTTACGATGTTGACACAGTTTCTGGAGCTACAATTTCTTCAACTTCAATTAAAAAAGCAGCAAAAGAAGCCATGATTCAGGCCGGTCTTATTGAACAGGCTAACCCATGCGATGCAGGCGGAACAATTACGCTTGAAACAATCAACAAATATCTTAACGAAAGTGCAGATATGGGTGCCGGTAGTATTGCCAACGTTGTGGCTGTTATTCCGATTGACCACATTAACGGTCCGCGTGAAGAACATGATTTTTATGCCTTTGTAAACTTTAAATACAAGGCACGCAATTTTATTAAATATCAGGTTACATATCTTTCCTGTACATGCCGCAGTGCAGAAGTTAATTACTGGTCAACAGCCTATGTTGAACTTACCCTGCCAAAAAGCGGAAATATCGACGATTCTGTAATCAAGTATCTTTCTTTTGATTACGATTCAGAAGGTCATTATCTTGCAGGATTCTGGGGAGATTCAAACCCGACCCCGGCCGGAGCAACTTACGAAGATTTTAAGAAAGAATACATTCCGTTCTTTGTAAACAAAGACTACAAATATATCAAAACTTTAAATACTTCGGACGATATTGCGCCGGAAGATTACAGTGCGGGTGAAGGCCGTGCAAATTACAAGATTGACAGTTTTGCAGGCTCTTCAGTTTCTACGAATAACATTATCCGCATGCTGAATGCGCTTTATAAGTATCATTCAGAAGATGAATTCTTTGCGGGCAGCAATTCGTAATTTTTACATTGCCTGATAAAAACGTCTCATAAGCTGATATTGTAATTTATCCGGCAGTTTAGATTTTTATTCAGTTCATAATATTTTTGGAGGAAATAGATATATGAAAAAATTATTGGTTTTACTTGGAACTCTCGCAGTTCTTGGCTTGTTTGCAAGTTGTACAGAAAAAAAGGCAGAAGCTCCTGCAGCTCCTGTGGTAAAGGCTTTGCCGGCTCCTGTTGATACATCAAAACCTGATGCACAGAAGTCACCGTTTGCTGCAGCTTCATCTTCAATCAATGCAACAAATCTTTTTGAATACTTTGGCCGCGACGATGTTCTTTACATTGACCTTCGCGATTATGCCGATTATCAGAAAAAGCACTTGAGAAACTTTGAATGCATTCCGTATTTTGCCTATGTATTTGACAAGGCTGCAGGAAAAGACAAGGCAAAGATTCAGCTTTATGGAAATTCTGTAGCAGAACCTGCTGCAACATACAAAGAATCTGACGACATGCTTGAAGTTCTTTTCCCGAAAGACAAGACAATTTTCTTTATGTGCCAGAGCGGCGGACGAGTTGCACAGCTTCTTTCAATTCTGAATGCTAAAGGCTATGATATGTCTAAAATCTACAACGTAGGCGGAATGGGACAGTTTACAGCTCCTGAATACAAGCCATATACAGTAGATTTGCTTGAATTCAAAGTTGATGCAAAATATTCTATTGAAGGTTTGACAAGAAACTAAAGTCGAACTTATTATTAAACAGGAAGGTGCTTTTTTGCAGAATTGCAGGAATTCATCTTCCTGTTTTTTTTGTTAAAATGAAATTTAACCGGATTTTTAATATATTTACATTCTGTTTACTCGTTTTTCTGGCTGGATTTGGGCTTGCCGGCTGCGCTGAAAAAAATAAAAATTCCGTTCAGGCTCAGAAATTTGCCGGTTCTGAAAGTGCGCCGGCGGACAATATTCCGCTGACAAAGGAATCATCATCTAAAGAAAAATCTTCAAAAGAAAGCGAGCATGTCCGTATCTGCTCTTCCGTAAAAACCGTAAAAGATGAATACATTCCGCTTTTAAACACAAATGTTTTTATAAAGACTGACGGCAATAGTCACGGCGAAGAGCTTGCCGATAGAATCGAAAAAGAAATAATTTATTATCATAAATTATTTGATCAGTATCATTATTACTATGATGACAAAAACGAAGGAACGGTAAAAAATCTTGCAATTCTGAATGAACACATTGCGCTTGCCAGAAACTTTTCTGCTGAAAAAGAACTAGCCGAACTGTTAAAAAAAAGCCTTAATCTTATGGAACTTACAGGCTCCAGATTTAATATTTTTATAAATCCTGTTTTAGCTTTATATGACGGATTGTTTTCGCCTTTTCCTGTTGTGCGCAAAGACCCGGACAGTCAGAAAATAAAAGAAGCCTTAGAAAAAGTTTTAAGTGCTGAAAAGGCGAAAAAAATTATATCTTTCGATGAAAATCAAGTATGTTTTTATGGTTCTGATTTATCAGGACTTTCAATAAACTTCGGCGGAATTGCCAAAGGCTACGTTGCCGATAAAATCCTTGAAAAGTTTGGCGGAGAAAAGTTTATTTTAAGCCTCGGTTCAAGCACGATTGTTTCCTGCGGCCGGACGGCAAAAATCGGAATTGCTTCTCCATATTACCGTACGCTCCCTCTTTTTCAGGTTAATCTTCCTGAAAAAATTGCCCTTTCAACGTCAAGTACAACAAATAATTATTATATTTCCGAAAGCGACGGAAAAACCGTGCGAAGCCACATAATAGACCCGGAAACCGGCTACAGCCAGAATTATTATTGGGCTGTAATTGTCCTTTGCTCTGATGCCGCAGTTTCTGATGCTTTAAGCACTGGTCTTTTTAATATTGGCGAAATTTCAGAAATCATGCGTATAATAAAGCAGGTTCGCGCAGAATACGGCTGTTTCCTGGAAGTGTGTTTTGTTAAAGATTTTTCTGCTGAAGATAAGCAGGTTACACTTTTGATGACAGAAGGTTTTGAACCTAATATAAATAAAGAATATGAAGGAATAGGAATTGCTGAATATAAAAAATTATCTGAAAATTAGTTTGATTTTGCTCCTCTTTGTTTCTTTTCTTTCCTGCAGGGAAAAGATGCCGAATGAAAAATCTTCTGATGCAACAAGTTCCATTTCGGCGTCTCAGGAAAAAACAAGTGAAAGCCCGTACAATGTTTTGCCAGTAAAAGAAAAAGCGGACAGCACTTTAATGAGTGAATCACCTGTTAATCCTTATAATATTGACGATTATCTTTTTCGTGATGACTGTCTTTACATTGATTTACGTTCTCCCGATTCTTTTTACAAAGAAGGGCATATTGCAGGTTTTACAAACATTCCTTTTTACGGATACCTTGCAGGGTTTCCGGGCAATAAAGCTTCTCTTTTTGAAATGAAAAAGTCCGAAGGAAAATATCTTGGAGATGCCGGAACTTTTTTTGAAAATTACGAAGAATCAGTTCAAATTATTTCAGAACTCTTTCCTAAGAATAAAAAAATCATTGCTATTTCTACCGCTGGAGTTGAATCCTGTTATTTCTTAAATCTTTTGCTTCAGCTTGGCTATAACGGCGAAAATCTTTACAACGCCGGAAGTTTTACCAACGGAATGGGCAAAGATATTGCCTACAGGTCATACAAAAAAGCCCGTTTTCTTGTAAAGGGAATTGAACTTTCTGATACAAAAATAGAATACAGTTTTAAAGGTCTTACTAAAAAATAAATGGTGAGTGTATGAAAGATAAAAAAATGACCGTTGCAATTTTAGATGATGAAATCCACATTGTAAAACTTCTTGAAGCTCTTATTCCGTGGAATGAATTGAATTTTGAATACGCGGGAAATGCCCAGAACGGAATTGCAGGACTTGAACTGATTGAAGCAAAAAAGCCGGATATCGTTATAACGGACATAAAAATGCCGGGAATGGACGGTCTTTCCCTTATTGCAAAGGTTTATGAAAATCTGCCTGATACGGAATTCATAATATTAAGCGGATTCAGTCAGTTTGATTATGCTAAAAAAGCAATTGCATATAATGTAAAAAATTATCTTTTAAAACCTGTTAACAAAACAGAACTTTGCAATGCACTTGAAAAACTTAGCGAAACAAAGAAAAACCGCAATGAAGAAATTCAAATCATACAGGAAAATGAAGAACAGAAAAAAAACAGGCACTTTGAAGAACTTTTGCTTGGTATGTCTGATGCACCTGCGATTCAAAACACTCAGCCGTATAATCTGTGCCTTGTAAAAATCGATTCAACAGAAAACTCAATTTCCAATGAATTATATAAACTTATCCATGAAAAAATCATGCTTATACTAAAGCGCCATAAACTTAATTTTTCTGTTTATCTGAAAGACGATATTGTGGTTTTTCTTCTTCTGAAAAATGATTTTTCTAAAGAAAGTGAAGAGCAGCTTGCCAATCAGCTAAATCAGATATATTTTGATTTTCAGCAGATAAATACGCTTTTTCCGCAGCTTATTTTTACTTTTATAGAAAGTGGCAGAACTTCTGAACGCCTTAATATAACGTATCAAAAACTTTTGCAGACGATTCCGTTCAGACGCTGCAGCAGTTCAAGTCATCTTTTAAAAATGCATGAAAAATCAGTTTTTTTTAATAAAGCTGAAGCTGACTTTGAAAAATGGACTAAATGGGCACAGAAAATTTTAGACAGCATGAGCTTAAAAGTTGCAGAAAAAGGAATTGATGATTTTCTTAAAAAATACAGTTTTTTAAATCCTGAAGAAAAAGAAAACCTTTTTGTAAAATCTGCAAGAATTGTTTCGGTACAGGCTGAAAGCCGCGGACAAAAAGGACTTGAATGGTTTGATTCAAAACTTACAGCAGCATTGAAACTTGCATTTTCGTCAGAAGAACTTGAGCGGCGTTTTAAAGCACTTTTGCTGGAATTTTTTGAATCTTATTTTGAAAACATAAAAAAGGATACGATTCGGCCTGTCCGTCTTGCAGATTCTTACATGCTCGAACATTATTCCGATTATGATATTTCGCTTGAAAAAGTTGCAGAAATAGTCGGACTTACGCCGCCATATTTTTCAAGCCTGTACAAAAAAGAAAAAAAATCAGGGTTTCTTGAAAGCCTTACAGAAGTCAGGATAAAAAAAGCAAGGGAACTTTTGCAGAATACAAATGAAACCGTTGCAAAAATTGCTTCTTCCGTAGGTTATTCGGACATAAAATATTTTGGTAAAATCTTTAAAAAGGTTACGGGAATTACGCCAAATGAATTCAGACAATTCTACAGTTAAAAATAAAAAATCGCTGAATCTTATCCCTCTTTTGTTTATTGTTCTTGCAGTTTCCATGCTTTCAAACATTGTTTTATGTGCAGGAATCCTGCTGTTTGCCAGAGAAAAAATTGGTATCTGTTTTGCATTGCTTTCAGCTTTGCAGATTGTTTTATTCAGTTTTCTGCTTATATTTATTTATGATTTTAAAAAAACAGAACGGCTTACGCAGTTTTATATTGACGGTAATGGGGATGAAAGCCTTAGGCTTATAAAGCTTCCGTATTCCAAAGGTTTTTATTCTCTTTTGACTTTGCAGAAAAAACGCAGTGAAGAAATTTTGTTTGAAGAGAACCGCCGCCAATCACAATATCTGGCTTTACAGAATCAGATAAATCCGCATTTTCTTTACAATACGCTGGAAGCAATCCGTTCGGAAGCATTGATTGGCGGCTTAAACGGCGTTGCAGATATGTGCGAAACTCTTGCAAATTATTTCCGCTATACAATCAGTAAGACATCTTCTCTTGTAACGCTTGCTGATGAAATTCGTAACGTTCAGGATTATTTCAAAATCCAGCAGTTCCGCTTTGGCGGAAGAATCAAGCTTGAAATAAATGTTCCTTTGGATGGCGAATTAAGTTTTTACCGTATGCCAAAACTAATTTTGCAGCCCATTGTAGAAAATGCAGTGATTCACGGGCTTGAAAGCCAGTTGAACGGCGGAACTATAAAAATTGGAGCCAGAACATCGGAAGAAAATTTTTATATTACGATTGAAGATAACGGCAAAGGAATGACAGAAAACGAGCTTGTAGAAATTAACAGAAATCTTGGAAATCCTTCTTCGGTAAAAAAAGAAAAAAAACACGTCGAAAAAAAGCATGAAGAGAAAAAACACGGCGGAATTGCCATAATAAATGTAAACGAGCGTTTGCAGCTTCTGTACGGTTCAAAATACGGTTTAACCTATTACAGCATGACGCAGATTGGAACTACAGTTGAAATTTGCCTGCCACGCTTTCCGGACGCAAGTTTTTTAGACAGCGGACAATAATTGTGCAGGCAAAAATTGCGAAAACAATAAATGGCAAGCAAAAAATATGCAGAATGAATATAGCGAAAATACAGAAAAACATGACTCTCACCAAAAAACACTAAAATTACCGAAAGAAAATTTAGTGCTGCGGCATGTTTCTTTTTCTGAAAACACCACTATAGAATTGAATGAAGTAAATCTTTCTATTTTTTCAGGCGATATTTTGGGGCTTATTTCTCTTGATAATCAGGGACTGGAAACTCTTATTTCAGTTATTATGAAAAATCAGATTCTTGACCACGGAAGCATTTATTACCGCGGGAAAGAAGTTTCAAGTTCTATTTTTTGCAGCCATGAAGTAAATAAGATAACTCTTGTAGATTCTTCCAGTAAACTTATTCCAGCTTTGAATATTTCTGACAATTTCTTTTTTATTAAAGGTCGAAGTCCGCATTTTGTTCAAAGAAAAAAACAGCGCATGCTGATTCAAAGGATTTTTGCGCAATATGGAATCGGTTTTGACGGGAGCGAATATCCGGCAGCTCTTTCCAAGCTTGAACGCTGTGAGGTTGAAATAATAAAGGCTGTAACTTTAGGCGTAAAAGTTATAATCCTGCGCGATCCTTCTTCTTTTTTATCGCCAAAAGAAGTAAGCCTTTTGAATAAACTTATAAAAACAATAGCCTTTGAAAGTTCCGTTTCTTTTATTTACCTATGCAATCATCACAGAGAAATTTTATTGTATTGTAACAGACTTGCAATAATGGCTCATGGGACTATCATCCTGCAAAAAAACTGTTGTGACGTTACTGAAGAAATGATGGCGGTTGTAAGTCAGGATGCATTAAAATCCATGATCGGGCTTCCTAAGACACGGCCAGCGAATACAGTTGAAAACATTATTCAGATAAAAAATTCAGGCGGTTCTTTGATAGAAGTTAACAAAGGAGAATGTGCCGTTATTCTGGATTTAGACAATAAGGTTGTTCCGGAAATAAAAAAAGCATTGTTTTCTAAAAGAAAAACAAGATATTCGATAAAAATTTGTGGAGAGGATGCATATAAAAATTGTCTTTTGTGGTCATTTTTGCCATTAAATTCGCTTTCTACATCACTTTTTTACAGTATGAGCTATGTGGATAATCTTCTTTTAAAAAAATGGAATTCATCATATTCTAATTTCTGGCGTAAGAAAAAGTATAAAAAGGCAATTGCTGCTGAATATCGCCAGATTTGCGGAGATGCAATAGATGCGCCTGATTTGTACAGGCTTTCAGCCGATGAGCTGATTCAGCTTATTTATCAGCGGATTCTGCTTGAAAAACCAAAGGCAGTTTTTCTTGTTCAGCCTTTTTTCCGTATGGATATGTATCAGCGCGTAAAAATTCTTGAATATATTTCGATGCTGAAAAAGCAGGGAATTGCGGTTGTAATTCTTGCAATTTCACTTTCGGATTCATTGCAGGTTGCTTCCCGCCTTATCCTTATGCAGAACCATAAAATCTTAGATATCTTTAATTCAGATGAATTTGAAAAAGCTGCAAAATACGGGCTTGTACTGAAATAATGCAAAAATCGTAAAATTTTCCCCCATAATCAAAAAAACTTCTCACTTTGCAGAATGAATTTTCGGACTTAGACTTTGAATATCTTGTAAGAAAACGACGGAACTTAAGTCTAATTTGGCTAACGCCGCCTCCTTGTTACTTATTTTCCATCGTTTTTACAGGATAAAAAACTAAATGGAGCGATTTTTTAATATGGCAGAAACCATTGTAAAAATGGAACATATTTCAAAAACTTTTCCTGGCGTAAAGGCTTTGGACGATGTAAGTTTTGAACTTAAAGCCGGAGAAGTTATGGCTCTGCTGGGCGAAAACGGAGCCGGAAAATCAACTCTGGTAAAAATCCTTTCAGGAGTTTATCAGCGTGACAGCGGTACAATAAATATTATGGGCGATGAGCTTGAAACCGTTACACCGAATATAGCGCGGCAGTATGGTGTTGCAATAATTCATCAGGAACTTAACATGTGCCAGCATCTTACCGTTGCAGAAAATATTTTTCTCGGTCGCGAAGAAATCAGCCATGGAGTTTTGCTTGATAACAAGACAATGAACGCGAGGGCAAAGAAAGTTCTTGATTCATTGAGCATTGACCTTGATCCAGAAACTCTTGTAGGTGATCTGGCAGTTTCAAAACAGCAGATGGTAGAAATTGCAAAAGCCCTTTCTGTTGACGCAAAAATTCTTATTATGGACGAACCGACAAGTGCCCTTACAGAAAAGGAAATTGAAGAACTTTTCAGAATCATAAATGATTTAAAGGCAACCGGCGTTGGAATTGTTTATATTTCTCATCGTCTGGAAGAATTAAAGCACATAGTTGACCGCGTAACGATAATGCGTGACGGTCAGTTTATTACAAGCGGAAATTTTTCTGACTTTACAATGGATAATATCATTTCTGCTATGGTTGGCCGCGAAATTCAGGAGAAGTTTCCGCATGTAAAAACAGAACCTGCAGAAGTTATTATGGAAGTTGTAAACCTTAGTGCAGGAACAAATGGCAGAAACGGGACCAAGGTAGACAATGTTTCCTTTACGGTTCGCAAAGGTGAAATATTGGGAATCGCAGGACTTATGGGAGCCGGCAGAACGGAAACAACCCGTGCTATTTTTGGAGTTGATAAAAAAGACGACGGTAGAATCTATTTGAACGGGCAGGAAGTTCAGATAGATTGTCCCGGGGATGCAATAAAATGCGGAATTGTACTTGCTCCTGAAGACCGCAGAAAAGACGGACTTTGTACCAAGCTGCCTGTTCGGGAAAATATTGCTTTACCAAACCTTGATTTTCTTGCCAATAAACTTGGCATTGTAAATAAAAAAGCAGAAAAGCTTCTTGTGCAGAAAGCTGTAGAAAGTTTCTGCATAAAATTACCTAGCGCAGAAGTAAATGCTGCTTCTCTTTCGGGCGGAAACCAGCAGAAAGTTGTTGTTGCAAAATGGCTTTCCAGAAAAAGCAATGTAGTTATTTTTGATGAACCGACACGAGGTATAGATGTTGGTGCAAAAGTTGAAATTTATCAGCTGATGAATCAGCTTAAAGAGCAGGGAATAGGAGTTGTTTTTGTTTCTTCAGAACTGCCTGAAATTCTTGGAATGTCAGACAGGATTCTTGTAATGTGCAACGGACGCATTACAGGTGAATTAAGCCGTGAAGAAGCAACCCAGGAAGCAATTCTTAAATTGGCTACAAGATTTGAAAAAAAGGTAGGATGAAAATGAAGTCTAAATTACAATCATCAATTAAAAAACTGCTTTCAGTTCGCGGAATGGGGCAGGTACTTACAGTTACAGTCGGCTTGATTGTTCTTTGCGTTGTTTTTGGAATATTAAATCCAACATTCTTTTCAGGCCGCAACATGAATAATCTTTTGCGCCAGATTGCACCGATTCTTCTTATTGGAATTGGACAAAGCTATGTGTTGATTACAGGTAACATTGACCTTTCAATAGGTTCTGTTGTCGGTATGTCTACAATGATCAGCGCAACCCTTATGACAAAGGGAATGAATCCGTGGCTTGCAGTATTCATCACTTTGGTGTGCTGCCTTTTAGTCGGTCTTACTAACGGACTTTTAGTTGCCGGCTGTAAGCTTCCGCCTTTTATCGGAACATTGGGAACAATGACCATTGCCCGTGGAATTGCGCAGATTGCAAACGGAAATTACAACACAGACAGTATTGGAAAAGCAGCTGAAGGATTCAGAAACTTCTTTTACTATGACAAACTGCTCGGATTGTATTCTACAGTATGGATGGCAATAATTCTTTGGGCATTCTTTAATTTTATTCTTTCCCGTACACGTTCAGGCCGGCATATTTATGCAATCGGTTCTAATGCGGAAGCTTCAAAACTTTCCGGCGTAAACATCTTGAAGACAACAATGAAAGCTTATCTTGTTGCGTCTTTCTGTTCATGTGTTGTAGGACTTATTCAATGCGCTTCTGCCGGAATGGGCGCCATGGATGCAGGTAACGGATATGAACTGTACGCGGTTGCAGCTTCGGTAATAGGCGGGGTTTCAACACTTGGCGGACAGGGAATTTTACTTGGTACTGTAATAGGGGCTGCAATTTGGGGAGTTTTACAGAACGGCTTGCAGTTTGCAGGTGCGCCTGTTGCTATAAGAAACATTGTTATTGGAATTATCGTTGTAGTTTCTGTATTGCTGGATGTTGTTGTCCGCAGCGGAAAGAAAATCAAATTAAGCAAAAAAAGCTGAAAAAAAGTCAGCATATAAATAGAAAAGAATCATAGAAAAGGAGGATTAATCTATGAAAAAATTATTAACAGCTGTTGCGATGGCTGCTTTAGCAGGAACGCTTGTATTTGCAGGCGGTTCAAAGGCAAAGGATGGTAAACTTAAGATTCAGTTGATTACAATGGATCAGATGGATCAGCACTGGGCTAATGTTGATAAGGGAGCAAAAAAGGCCGTAGCTGAAATTGGAAATATCGATTACAAATGGAATGCACCTTCTGCAAAAGATGATGCACAGCAGATTGAATGTATTAACAATGCTGTAGCACAGGGAGCAGATGCTATTCTTCTTGCTGCAAACGGACCTGATGCAGTTACTGCTGCATTAAAGGAAGCAACTGCTGCAGGCGTTAAGATTATCTATGTTGACTCTGCAGCAAATTATCCGGGAGAAGCTACTCTTGCAACTGACAACAAGGCTGCAGGAAAAACTGCCGGAGAAACAATGCTTGCAAAATTCAAGGAAAAGGGAATTACAAAAGGTTCAATCGGTGTAATCAGCGTAAACTCTGCAACAGCTTCAACTGTAGCACGTGAAAACGGATTTAAGAGTGCTTTTGAAGGAACAGGTTTTAAAATTCTTGAAACACAGTATTGTGACGGAGATGCTTCTCGCTCAAAAGATGCTGCTGCAAACTTTATTACACAGGGTGTTGTCGGTTTGTTCGGAGCTAACGAAGGTTCAACAGTAGGAATTGGTAACGCAATCCATGAAAGCTCTTCTTCTGTAGTTGGCGTAGGATTTGACAAGTCAGATATGATTCAGCAGTTGATTAAGGACGGATATTTACTTTGTACAATGGCACAGAATCCTGATGTAATGGGCTATGAAGGTATCAGAGCTGCCGTTACAGTTCTTAAAGGTCAGACAATTTCAAATAAAAATGTAGATACAGGAGTTTCAGTCCTAACAAAAGCTAATTTCTAATCGTGTCATTGTCGGGCGCGCTCCGACAATCTGTTTATTTAGCAAAAAACTCAGTGAGTTTTTAAAAAAGTGCACTGAGTTTTACCCGAAAAGTCAGTGAGAATTTTAAAATTCTCACTGACTTTTTACCCAAACCTCAGTGCGAATTTTGAACTGCATGTAAAAATAATTGTTTTAGATTGAATAATCGTTTTGAATAAACGGGTTTGCAGCCAGTTGTGCGATTGTTATATTTTCCAGGTAGTCATTTATAAGTTTATCAAGCCCCTCCCATAACGGGAGTGTCTTACATTCTGATGCACGGGAACATTCTTTTTCTCCGGCGGCAAGACAATAAACAGGAGATAATGTTCCTTCTGTTAAAAGAAGGATACTGCGTACGGTATATTCTTCCGGTTTTTTAACAAGCTTGTATCCGCCGCCTTTTCCGCGAAGACCTTCAAGATAATTTTCTTTTACGAGCAAAGCTATAATGCTTTCAAGATACTTTTTGGAAATATCCTGTCTGTCAGAAATTTCTTTTAAAGGAATGTATTCACCGGTGTTGTGCTCGGCTAAATCTATCATTACGCGCAGGGCGTATCTTCCTCTGGTTGATACAAGCATATTTCCTCCATGTGTTTATGTTTATTTGAAGCCGGCTTCAAATTTAAGTTTTAAATTTCAGTCGGCTTCAAAGGCAGAATCAATTTTTGCCAGGGCTTTTTCGGCTACTTCATTATCCGGAATAAGATTAATGATGCTGCAAAGTTTTCCGTTGGCAACCATCTGCCGTGCTTTTTCTTTGCCAATTCCGCGGCTGGCCATATAAAACAGCAGGTTTTCATCTATTTTGCCAAGGGTTGCACCGTGGTTTCCTACAACATCTTCTTCATCACAAAGAATGATTGGTGTTGTTTTATTTACGGCTTCATCGCTTAAAATTAAAACATCTTCAAGTTCATTGCCTTCAGAACCTGCACAGCCGCGGATAAAGTCAATTGTACCTTTGTAATTTTTGTATGCTTTGCCTAAAAGTACGCCCTGCGCGTTGAAATTGCTTTTCGACCTTTCGCCTGTGTGCCGGGCAATGTTGTTTATGTCAAGGCATTCGCTTCCGTCGCTCATGTAGGCAAGCTGGTCATCAACTTCGGCCTCTTTTCCATTAAGATAAGACTTTAAGGCAAGCCATGATTTTTCTGCACCAAAGTTTGCACGAACGACAGAAAGTTTTGCATTTTTTGCATTGCATGAAACAATGTCACTTGCAAAGATAACGTTCTTGTCTAAAAACTGTGCGTGACTTATTTTTACGCTGGCATTTTCGTCCAGAAGGCAGACAATTCTGACAGCTGCAAAAGCAGGTTTGTTTTTTCCGTCTGAATTTTTATCTGCATTTTTATCTGTTGTATTTGAAGAAAAATCAAAAACAAAGTTCGAAGCAGTGTTTTTTTCTGCCTGAATAACAAAAAGTCCCGCGTATTCATCCGATGGCCCAAGTTCCAGCTTAATCAGCACGCTTTTTTCGATGCCACAATCAGCGCCTATCTGCGCGCCGGTATTTTCTTTTACAGAAAAAATCTTTGTTTCAACATTCTGGTTTTTAAACCATTCACAGAATGTGTTTCCGAGCGCGCCTTCAATTTCTTTTCCTGAAACAAGCTTTTCAAGCTTGCTGAAATCACCGTCAGAAACGCTCACGTTTTGTGCATTGTTTTGTATATTAAGCTTTCCTTTTCCGTTGAGCTTTTCCGGAGCAGGAATTGAGGATTCGTTTATTTTTAAGTAACACCAGGTTTTTACTGGAAGTGCGCTTGCATTTATCGTAATCATTTTGTTTTCCATCAGCCGATTGCTCCTTCCATTTCAAGTTTGATAAGGTTATTCATTTCTACGGCGTATTCAAGCGGCAGTTCTTTTGCTACAGGATTTGCAAAGCCTGTTACTATCATCTGTCTTGCTTCTTCTTCGCTTATTCCGCGGCTCATCAGATAGAAAATTGCATCTTCAGAAATCTTTCCGATTTTTGCTTCGTGACCTAAATCAGCATCGCTTGTACGTACATCCATTGAAGGAATTGTGTCTGAGCGCGAAATGTTGTCGAGCATGAGCGAAGCACAGCTTACAGAAGATTTTGCGCGCTTTGCGTTTTCTTTTATTTCGATTGAGCTTCGGAAGGTATTTTTTCCGCCGCTTTTAGAAATTGATTTTGCATTTACGAACGAGGTTGTGTCTTTTCCGATATGGACAACGCGCGTTCCTGTGTCTAAGTCCTGTCCGTTGCCTGAGAAGGTAATTCCTGTGTATTCGCTTTTTGAGCGGTCACCTTTAAGAATACTGGTCGGGTAGAGGTAAGAAGTGTGAGATCCGAACGAGCCTGAAATCCATTCGATTGTACCGCCTTCTTCTACGATTGCACGTTTGGAGTTAAGGTTGTACATGTTTTTTGACCAGTTTTCAATCGTTGAATAGCGGACGGTAGAATTTTTTCCGACATAGATTTCTACGCAGCCTGCGTGCAGGTTTGCAACATTGTATTTAGGTGCTGAACAGCCTTCAATAAAGTGAAGGTATGCGTCATCGTCAACGATAATAAGCGTATGTTCAAACTGTCCGGCTCCTGCTGCATTTAAGCGGAAATAGGATTGAAGCGGAATGTCTAAGTGTACGCCTTTAGGAACGTATACAAAGGAACCGCCTGACCATACTGCACCGTGCAGAGCCAGGAATTTATGTTCATTTGGCGGCAAAAGATGCATGAATTTGCTTCTTGCAAGTTCTGCGTATTCGCCTGTAAGGCCGCTTTCTATGTCCGTGTAAATTACGCCCTGTTCCTGAACTTCTTTTTTTACATTGTGGTAAACAAGTTCTGAATCGTATTGAGCGCCAACACCTGCTAAGGCTTCGCGCTCTGCCTGAGGAATTCCTAAGCGTTCAAAGGTGTTTTTTATGTCTTCAGGAACTTCTTCCCATTTGCCTTTCATGCTTGTGTTGGCACGAACATAGGAAGAAATTGAATCCATGTTAAGTCCTTCAAGGGAAGGTCCCCAGTCCGGCACCGGAATTGAATTGTATAGTTCAAGCGATTTAAGACGGAATTCTTTCATCCATTCAGGATCGTTTTTTTCTTTTGAAATTGTTTCTACTATTTCCTTTGTAAGTCCGTTTTCAAGGCGATAAAAGTCTTTTTCATCGTCCTTAAAGTCGTACATACTGCGGTTTATATCATCAATCTGTGATTTCTTCTTCATATAAAATCCTAATCTTTATGCTACTATGCTGCGGCTCGCATTTTTGCTGCGTTACAGGCACAGTCTTTTACGCGGTTAAAAAGCGTTCAAAACCGTTTTTGTTGATTTCTTCTACAAGTTCAGCACCGCCGGTTTCTACAATGTGACCTTTTACAAGCACATGCGCATAGTCTACTTTAAGGCTTTCAAGAATCTTTGTGCTGTGTGTAATAATCAATAATGCGCCGTCATCTTTCTGCTGGTATGCTTCAATTCCCTTGGAAACTGTGCGGACTGCGTCAACGTCAAGGCCGGAATCTGTTTCGTCAAGAATTGCAAACTTTGGCTCAAGCATTAAAAGCTGTAAGATTTCTGCCTTTTTGCGCTCTCCGCCGGAAAAACCTACGTTTAAGTCGCGGTCTGCATAAGAAAAATCCATGTTCAAAAGCTTCATCTTTTCTTCCATGGTTTTACGAACCTGAAAAAGATTCTGTCTTTTGCCGGTTATCTGTTCCATTGCGCTGCGGATGAACTTTGTTACCGTAATGCCTGGAATTTCTATCGGGCTCTGGAAGGTCATAAACATTCCGAGCTTTGCGCGCTTGTCCGGGCTGTATTCTGTTATGTCTTCGCCGGAAAATATAATCTTTCCGCTGTTTACTGTGTATGAAGGATGTCCCATTAAGACGTTGCCTAAGGTTGATTTTCCGGCTCCGTTAGGCCCTAAAAGGATATGTGTTTCGCCAGGTTTTATTTCCAAATTGATTTTTGAAAGAATCTGTTTTTCTTTGATGCCGGCAGACAAATCAGCTGCGGATAGTAAAATGTTTCCCATAGAAACTCCGTGTATTATAATTTTTGAACGTTTTGTTCTGTTAAGGAGGGCAGAAAAAGCAGCCCTTGTAACTTAGAATATACTGAAAAAATACATAATAATCAATCAAAAAACTGGCGGTTTGGTAGGTTAATCGTCGGTTTTGCCAGTACAAAAAAAATATGCGCCAGCTTGTGGCGCATACGATAAGTTTTTTGAGTAAGGATAATAAACCTGTATTTATTCTGTTTAGATTACTGTTCCGCTTGGAATTGTAACGCCTTTTCGTATTACTACGATTCCATCAGAAACATAGAATAATCCGTGGTCACCGTCTTCGTATTTTTTCCCGTCTACGTTAATGCGGCAGTTATCTCCTATGCAGGAGTTTTTATCGATAATTGCTTTTGCAATCTTACAGTTTTTACCGATTCCCATAAGCGGAACGCCTTTTTTGATTTTATTTTCTTTGTCAAAATAAGATTCGTAAAAGTCGCTACCCATTGTAATTACTCCGTCCAATTCCGTGCCGGATTCAATTACAGAACGGATTCCGATTACAGAATGATTGATTTTAGCCCTTGTAATTACACAGCCTTCTGCTGCTGTAGAATTTTTAAGCACGGCTTCGTTAAGTTTTGAAGGCGGAAGGTTACGCAGTGTTGTGTAAATCGGACCGTTTTCATCATAAAAGTTAAACGGTGGATTTATATCTGTAAGTGCAAGTGTTGCATTGTAAAAACTTTCGATTGTTCCGATATCTTCCCAGTAGCCGTTGAAAATATATGAATTAATATGTTTTGTGTTTACAGCCATCGGAATAATTTCTTTTCCGAAGTCCGTATAGTCATTGTTTTTAAGAAGTTCTTCCATTACCGGAGCGTTGAAAATGTAAATACCCATAGAGGCAAGGTATTCTTTTTCTTTCGGTAAATCTCCTCTTGTTTTTGCAGGAATTTTCCATTCGTCGATATTTAAGTCTTTGGCAGGTTTTTCCATAAATTCAGAGATGCGGCGGTTAGAATCAATTTTCATAATTCCGAAGCCTGAAGCATCCTTGCGGTTTACGGCTGTTGCTGCAATTGTAATGTCTGCCTTTGAATCAAGGTGTGCCTGCATGAATGCGCGTAAATCCATGCGGTAAAGCTGATCACCGGAAAGAATTATATAGTGTGTCGGATTCTGGGATTTAAAGTGAATGAAATTTTTTCGGACAGCATCTGCCGTTCCTTCGTACCAGCCTGAAGAATTTTCCAAAGTCTGTTCGGCTGCAAGAATTTCAACGAATCCGCCTGAAAAGCGGTCAAAAGTATAGGCCTTGGAAATGTGCATGTGCAAAGAAGCAGAATTGAACTGTGTTACAAGATAAATCTTTTTATAGCCTGAATTTATACAGTTAGAAATCGGAATATCTACAATTCTGTAGCGTCCGCCGAACGGAACTGCCGGTTTAGAACGTTCTTTTGTAAGTGGATAAAGTCTTGTGCCTTTGCCACCGCCTAAAATAATTGCTGCAACCCTGATTTCATCAATTTCTGCCATTTTTTAATCTCCTGCGCCGGTTTGCCCGAACGGTTTTTGTGGTTTTGTTTAATTTATAAGAAAATTATAAATCCATATTTTAGATTTTACAAATAAATAAAAAAGAATTAGTTAACAACAATTTTGAAATTCCGATAATTATAGTAAGGAAATAAACTCCTATAAGGCAGGTAATAAAGAGATGATACGCGGATTGTACACAGGCGCAAGCGGAATGAATGCACAGCAGCACAGACTTGATGCAATTTCTAATAATCTGGCAAATGTTGATACGGCAGGCTATAAGCGCGATGTAACGGTCAGCAAATCTTTTTCTGAACTTTTAATAAGAAGATGTGACGCTGACGGAGTTTATACAACAACTTTTGGTTCAGCAGACGCAGCCCCGGTTGTCGGAAAACTTGGTTTGGGCGTAGAAGCCAATGAAAATTATACGGATTTTCAGCAGGGCTCTTTCCGCCTGACAGATGCAAATACTGATTTAGCTTTAAGCGGTGAAGGTTTCTTTGCCGTCATGACACCTTATGGTGAACGTTATACACGCAACGGAAACTTTTTTGTTGGTAAAGAAGGAATTCTTGAAACTAAAGACGGTTATCCTGTTCTTGGTGAAAACGGTTTGATTCATGTTTCTGACGATCAGTTTAAGGTTAATGAAAACGGTATGATTTATAACCTTGCAGATAATTCTGTAATAGACAGATTCCGTACTGTTCGTTTTGATAACGAACGTTATTTACAGAAAATGGGTTCAAGTCTTTATGCTTCTAACGATATTTCTGGAGAAGCATATATTGCAGAAGGCGATGAGCGTCCGACTTTTTTGCAGGGCTATATGGAAACCAGCAACGTAAACGTTGTAAATGAAATGGTTCAGATGATAGAAGTTAACCGTGCTTACGAAGCAAACCAGAAGACGATTCAAAGCCAGGATACGATGTTAAGCAATTTGTGGTCTCGCGTTGCCACACGCCGCGGATAATCAGGAGAAAATAAATGGTACGAAGTTTATGGACAGCAGCAACAGGAATGAACGGACAGCAGTCAAATATTGACGCTATTTCACATAACCTTTCCAATGTAAACACAACCGGCTATAAACAGCAGCGGGTTGAATTTGAAGACCTTATCTATCAGAACATAAAAACTGCCGGAACTCCTGCTACAGAAGATACTGTTAATCCTGTAGGAATTCAGCAGGGAGCCGGTGTTAGGGTAGGTGCTACACAGCGTGTATTTACTCAGGGCTCTTTGCAGAATACCGGAGTTGATACAGACCTTGCAATTGTTGGAGACGGTTTCTTCCGTGTGCAGAAATACGACGGAAGCTATGCCTATACCCGTGACGGTACATTTAAAGTTGATATGACTGGTCAGCTTGTAAATAACAATGGTCTTCGCGTAATGCCTGAAATTATTCTTCCTGAAGGATATGACATTCATACTCTTGCAATCAGCGATGACGGTCGTGTAACAGTAAAAATAAATGGTGAAAAAACACCTACTCTTGTAGGACAGATGGAACTTTACCGTTTTCCGAATGCAGTAGGCCTTAAAGCCAACGGAGACAATCTTTATACAGTAACAAACGCAAGCGGACAGCCGATTGCCGGTCGCCCGGGATATGAAGGTATGGGTGTTACAAAGCACAAGTTTGTTGAAATGTCCAACGTTTCTGTTGTAAACGAAATGGTTCAGATGATTGTAGCACAGCGTGCTTACGAATTTAACAGTAAGGCAATTCAGACAAGCGATACAATGCTTAATACAGCCGTAAACCTTAAACGCTAGTTTTAGGACTTTGTAATGAAATCTGCGGCGGTAAATGAACGGAATATTGTGCGGGAATAAAATAGAGGGGAATTTATGACAATCGGACAAATTGCATCTTCACAGATTTATGGAACAGAAGCGATTCAATCGGGTAAAATCCGCAGTGAAAAAAGCATGTTTGAAAATCTTCTTTCTGAAATAAAAACAGAAAAATATGAAGGAGTCGGAAAAAACGTTTCTTCTAGTCAGATTGTCGAAAAAGGTCACATAAACGGTGATTGGAACCGCGGTTTTGCAGGAACTTATACAGCCGAAAGTGACAAAAACTCTTTACCGCAGGGAGCTGCCGCAAATTCAGCATTCCGTCCTTCAGATAAAAAAATTGACAGAACTAGCAAACTTTACGAAAAATCACTGGAACTTGAATCTTATTTTGTAAAAATGCTTGTTTCTTCTATGCGCAAAACAGTCGTAAAGGCCAACGGAAATTCCAACTATGCCCAGTCAATGTACGAAGACATGATGTACGACGAATACACAAACGCCCTTACAAAAAATGCACACTTCGGCATTGCAGACCAGATTTATCTGGAACTGAATGTGTAAATAAGTTCAAACAGACACAGAATTTCACATTCAAACTTACACAACATCAACTTTATCAACTACAAGATAACTTCGCATTATTCCGTCTTCTTCTCGGACGATAAACGTTCCTTCAACTTCAATTTCTGTTAAATGCTTCGGGAACTTTATTGATTTTTCGGCTTTTAATAAGTCAAAGCCGGCTGAACAGCAGCCTGCAATATCATTTACGATTATGCATTGAAAAAGCGGCCCTTCATTAATGTCTTTATTTTCGTAATATGTACCGCGCATCTTGATTCTTGTGCCGTTAAAATTTTCGGCTTCCATCAGCATGTTGTAAACCTGCGCATAAAGAATCGTTGTACCGAGTTTTGTTAAATCAAGTGTCTTTTTTGAATTTGCTGCCGGTGCTGCAGAAACACAAAGGTTTACGAATAACAAAAATCCTGCTGCAAATATAATTATTTTTTTCATATTAATCCTGAAATAAATCCGCGAGTATACTATTAACAGAATGAAGTAATGTCAATTTCCTTTCCGTAGCGAAGATAAAAAAGGCAGACCTTTATTTTTTCAGCCGGTACGTTAAAAAGTTCTGATGCTGCAAGTCTGTAACATTTTTGCTGTTCATAATATTTTTCAGGAATGATTTTTTCATCTGTTTTGTAGTCTACAATAAGATAAGAGTTGTCCGGATTTTTTATTATTAAATCCATTGTTCCGCGGATAATTTTTCCATTAAAGCTGTGAAGGAATTTATATTCTGCCTTGTGCCATGTTGAGTTTTTTAAAGCAGAACCGCAGGCGGATCCGGTAAAATATTCAGTCATTTTTCTGCAGGTTTGTGCAATTTTTTCAAGCTGTATGGAAGTCAGCTGTCCTTTATAATTTGAAGGTACAAAGAAGTTTTCAGGCGTAATTCCGTTTGCAAAGGCTTCAAGATAGGCGTGGGCTAAAGTTCCAAAATCATTAGCACTGAATCCTTTTTTTGAAGTTTGCTCCAGAAGGGAAGTTAACTCTGGAAATATAATTTTGTCAGCGGAAATTTCATCCGTATTAGAAAAGTCGGATTTTTCGAGCGAACTTGGCGAAATGTATCTTGATTCAATTATTTCTTTTTTTATTACAGAGTTTTCATTTATTTCGCTGTATTTGCCCGCGGCTTTACTGATAAATTCAAGTTTTTCGTTAAGATTATTCTTTCTCTCAGCAGAAATGCTCTTAATTAGTTCAGTTTTGTATACAGGTTCAATTGAATTATAGTCAAATTCCGGAAGAATTTCGTCATCTTTTGCAAAAATTGTTTTGCCGCGGGCAAATTCGCTGTCGCCTGTAATTTCAGGATAGTAAAATTTCAATATTCTTTGCAGGCAGTTTTCAGATGCAGTTTGCTTATCTTCATCCGATTTTTTATCTTTTGATTTTGTATCCTTTGGCTCAGAAAAAGATCCTGTAATATAAGCTTCATGTTCTGCGCGCGTAATTCCAACATAAATTAACCGAAGGAATTCTGCCATATTCTTTTTACGTTCTTTTTCACTTTGAAGCAAATAAAAATAGTTACTTTTTTTGCCGTTAAGGTTTACCGTAATTCCGAATTCATCATCAAAAAATACCTGCTGCAAATCCGGTCTTGGCTGCGGATTCTTAAAACAGCCGAGTACAAAAACTACTTTAAACTGCAAGCCCTTGCTTTTGTGAATCGTCATTATTTTTACGGCATCACGTTCTTCCATAGGATAGCTTATGTCGCTGTCTTCAATGCTGCTAGAATCCCCTAAAGCCGAAGTTTCCTTATCTTTTTCTATTGAAAGCTGATCAACTAGCCATGTTAAGCCGTAGCCGTTTTCGTCAGCCTGCCGGGCAATTTCAAAAAGCAAGTCATATTGTTCGCCGTAAAGAGAAACTGTTTTGTTCCACATTGTTTCGTAGCGGTAGCCGTATTCATACCATAGTTTTGTAATTACCTGCGTAAGCGGGTGGCTTAAAGAAAATTCTGTAAATTCTTTTTGAAGTTCAATTGCTGCCTGATATTTTTTATTTTCTGCCGCGCTTATATTTAATTCCGCCGTAAAATCTGAATTTAGTCGGGCAATAATTTCTTCAACGGATTTTTCTGAAAGATTTACAAACGGTGAACGCAAAAAAGACGCAAAACTGAGCGTGTCTCCAGGATAAACGCAAAGGCGCAAAAAATTATATATATCATTTACCGGTGCTTCGGCAAAAATATTTTTCTGTGCATCGGTTGTATACTGAATGCCTGCGCGGTTTAAATATCTTGTTAAATATTTTCTGTTTGTGCGCGAACGGTCAAGAATTGCAATGTCCCTGTACTGAAGTCGCTTTCCGTCCGGAAGCGTTTTTCCAACCAGTGTAAGAATCTTGTGCGCAATAAAATATGCTTCCTGATCATTGGCAGAAATAAAGGCATCTTTTTCAGATTCTGCTTCTATGCCGTCTTTTTTAAGCCGCTTTAGAATTGGTTCTACATTTGAATTGTAAATGCAGAAGTGCAGTGGAATGAAATAATTTTCTGCCGCCTTCTTTCTGTCATTATCTTCCTCTAAAGCCGGATTTTTTAGCGCTGCATTGTTTTCTGCAAATGCTGCTTCAAAATCTTCTGCAGGATTTTCCGGGAATACCCAGAATTGAGGATTAGAATCATTTATTCTGTCACGCTGCAAAACTTTTTTTAACGAGCCGTTTTTATTTGATTCGGCATAGCCGCCAAAAATCTGGTTAAACGCTTTTAAAAGATTTTTTGACGAACGGTAATTGTAGACCATTTGAAGCGGCTCTACATTCAAATCTTTTGCAAGCTGTTTAAAAACTGAAACATCTGCTCCGCGGAATTTATAAATAGACTGTTTTTCATCGCCGACAAAAAACAGCTTACCCTTGTTGTTCCCGTTTTTATCCTGTTCGTTCAGAATAAAAAGCAAATCGCGGTTTTTATTATTATTGTCCTGAAATTCGTCTATCATTATTGCCTGATAGGCTTTCTGTTCCTGAAGCCTTAAATCTTCCTGTTCGCATAAAGCTTTTAATGCCAGTTCCGAAACATCTTTAAAAGAAAGTTTTCCCGAACTTCGCTTAAGCGTGTTTACCTGAACAAGCAGTTTGTCAAGAAGTTCAAGAAGCCGCCTTATGTTTTTTAATTCAAGAATATAAGAGGCAATTGGTGCTATTTTAGTATTTATTAAATAAGGAAGCCCTGAATCTTTATTAAAAAGTGCCTGTAAATCGCGTGTGTAGCCTGCAAGCCTCTGACTAAAGCATGCAGATTTAAGCCAGCTGTAAAAATCAGATACAGAAGCAAGAGTTTCTTCGCTTTCCAGGTTTTCAGCTGTAAGTTTTGCAGGCTGAGGAAGATTTAAAAGCAAATTGCTTTCTTCGTATTTATCAAGCGGAAGAAATTTTTTAAGTTCAGAAAAATATGGGGTATCTTTTTTAGAAGGATAAAGCTCTGCGGCAACGTTTATAATATTTGCAAGTATTGTGTTAAAAGAGCCTTCGTCATTGCGGGCAAAAAAACTGTTCCATTCATTGCAAAGCCACTCTTTCTGTTTTTCAAGTTTTTCTTCAAAAAAGAAGGCAGAATCAACTATGGAAGTATAGTTTAAGATTGTGTCAGTAAAAAGTTTTTTTGCCGCATGCTGGAAATTTCCGGGCGGTGCAAAAAGCTGGATTGCTGTATCATTGCGGTTTTCCATAATAAACGGAAAGGCAATGTTTTCAATTTCTTTTGCCATGTCCGCTGAACCTGTAGAAAAATCCGGGCGGATTCCATAACGGTTTGCAACCTGCCGTACAACAGAACCGCAGTATGAATCCAAAGTCTGAATATTTGATTCAGCAAAATTTTCTACGGCTTTTTTTGCCCGTTGCTTTTCTTCTGCCGGCGTTTCAGGATGTTCTGCAAAAAAACTTAAGATTTCATAAATTCGCTGATACATTTCTGAAGCAGCTTTATTTGTAAAGGTTAATGTTAGAATCTGTTCGACAGGAATATTCTTGCTCATTACAAGCCATGCAAAACGTGTTGCAAGAACCTGTGTTTTTCCGGAACCTGCGCCGGCAGAAACAATTGTGTTGCCTTCGGCACAGCATGCTTTTTTCTGCTGGTCATCGAGTTTTTTATCAAGTAAATCAAGATATTCATAGTTATTCATCTATCTTTTCTCCGGAAACGTCAAAAGTGGTTCTGCATACTGTTTTAAAACTGCATGAAGTACAGGTTTCGTATGGTTTTATTCCCATTTCTTTTAATGAAAAATCCATTTTTGAAACTTTTTCTGCAAATACGTCACAATAGCGCAAAAAACATTTTAAGGTGGCTTCATATTCTTCAGGAGATACGGTTGTAAGTTTTTTGTCCGGATCGAACGGTTTTGCGCTTTCATCTACAACCTTTAAAAAGTACCTGTCTTTTATTGAAAAAAAATACCCGCGCGAGATTTTTGCTTCGCTGTGGTTTTCATTCCATAAAGTGATATAGGCTGCCATCTGAAAATTAGAAAGTAATTTTTCGCCTGTCAGCAAAGAACCGGCAAGATTAGAATCAGGCCTTACAGTACAATCCTGAATTTTAGGAAAGGCACTGCTGCTTTTTGCTGAACTTTTATAATCGACTATTGAAACATTTCCGTTTTCGTCAGTTAAAATACAGTCAATCTTTCCTGTTATGTAATAGCCTGCGTCAGCGCATTCTGTATCGCAAGATGTACTATTGTTATCGCCAGCTTTTGCGCTGCATGATTTACCTTTGCAGTTAAGCCAGCTTTCGGCATCATAGACAATGTGTCCGCCAAATCCTTTGTTTTCGCCCTGGCAGAAAACACGCATTACTTCAAGAATTTCAGCGGTATAGGATTCAATTTGAGAATCAAGCACAGTAAGGGCAATAGGGCTGTCTTTAAAATTCTGTTCCGGCGATAAAAAAGCCTGTTTTACGCATTTTGTTACAAGAGGCTTTATAACTGTTTCTTCGTCCGGAAGTTTCCCTTCGGAATTGGTTACAGGAAGTTTTTTTCCTTTAAATTCTTTCATAAAAAGTTCAAGAATTTTATGAAGAATGTTTCCGTTATCATAATTTGAAAAAAGTTCTGTATCCAGAGAATCTTCTTCTATATTAAGAACCTGATTTAAAACCCATCTGCGCGGGCACTTGAAAAACGCATTTAAATCACTTGTTGAAATATGAAGGTTTTCAGGTGTTGGAAGAGGTTTAGTATATTGTCCGCGTTTTTTGCAGAGTTTTTCAGTTATTATCGATGATATGTTTTTGACAGAGGAAGCTCCTATTCCATCGATAAAAAGATTTTTACCGGACTTTGCGGAGCCTTGCGTAGAAAGACTTTCAACCGTTTCCTCGGAAGCTATATTCCGTTTCTGCCACATTTCAAACGTTGATTTCTGATTTTCTGTAATTTTTGCAGGAAAATCCGCGCGTCCTATAAAATAATCTTTTTCCTGCGTTATAAAATCATTTTCTTCCTGTTTTATTTCTTCTGCCTGATTTTTTTCTTTTGAGCTTACAAAAAAACTGTGTGGAATTGTAAAGCCTGAAAATCCCTGTTCGGCAGAAGAAAAAAATGCCTTGTCCTTTGCGTAAAGCTTAATAAAAGCCGTACTTGCAATGTCTGAATCAATAAGCCCGAGGGATTTTCTTTTTTCTTTATTTAAGAAAGTTAAATGCTTGTTCTGCACGGTAAGCGCTTTCTGGTTTGCGTTTATTACAAACTGATATTCAAAAGCGGCGCACGAAGCGACTTTATAGTCAAAAACAGAAATGCCTTCGGTAGAATGCTGCATCTGGTAAGTTTTTGTTTCAATGTGAGTTATAAAAAAACTGAACGGATTTTTTATATGGATATCATAGCTTGTTTCTATATCAATCAGGCTGGAAAGTTCAGCAAGACACTGTCCTAAAATCAAATCCGATTGTTCGCTGAAGTTGTCTTTTGCTAAAAGTGTTTCGCGGAAGTTGAACCATGCAAGGCGTACGTCAGAAAAGGTTTTTGCCGTACTGAAATTCAATACACATTTTTTTAATTTTCTGTAAAGTGCAAGTTCCCTTTCTGTTGTATTGCCTGAAATTCCTGAAGAAAGCGAAAGCTCCCAGACATCAAGTAATTTTGTATCGTCCGGGGAATTTTTATAGCTGTAAAGGCATTTACGATTAAAGCCTTCGCGAATCAGGTTTTCATTACATTCTTTTTCCAGCCACGGAACGTACATGTCGGTAAGTAAAGTGCGTACGCTGTCGTAAGAAAAATTATTGTCGATGCATGCTTTTATTTCGTTAAAAATCTGACCTGCACAGCTTTTTGTATATGAAGAACCTGAACGCATAATATATGGAATTGAATACAGTTCGAGCTCTCGTTCGACATACGGTTTTAGAGTTTGAATTTCAGGTACGTTTAGTGCAATTGAAGTCCACGGAACATTGTTTTTATCATGCAGTTCGCGGATTTTTAATGCTGCTTTTCTAAGTTCTGTCCGTGCATTTGAATAAGTAATGATTTCAGGCCGGCATTCGACATTTTGTGTATATTCGGCATTTTTGGCGTTACCTGTAATTTTGGTGTTGCCAGAGTTGGCGACATCTATCGTTGAAATTAGCGTAAGGTTTGGAGCTTTTGCAAAAGGTTCCTTATAATCTGCAAAATCTTCCAGAAGCTCAGGGAAGAAAAGAATGAAATGCGGTGTGCCGCCTGTACCCGCCACGTTATCAATCCCTCCGCCTTCTGTTTCAGTTCCGGCTTCATTTTCAGTTCCGGATGAAAAATCAATTTCTTCCCATGAAGGTTCAAATAGATGATTTTCTTCAAGAAATTTTTTATATTCCGTGTATAGAAAAAGCAAATCCTGATTTTCTTCATCTTTCAGGCTGTTTTCAAATTTTGTTTTATCGGCTTTATCAAAGTATTTTTTCCATGTGCCAAGCGAAGGAAGAATCGAAGAAATCCAAGAGTAGAAAGAATCAGAAGTCTGTACATATTCGCTTGTAATGATTTTTTTTAAAAGAGGTTCTTTATTGGCTGCAATACATGCCTTGTTGCTTTCTATAATCTGCATTGCAAAAATCTTTCGCAAAAGCGAAGGAACTGCGTTTGCATCTTTTTTGCGGATTTTTATGTTTGAACCTTTGAAAGAATCCCAGGCAATAAAGCGCTCTGCAGGTACTGCTTTTTGCTGTGTTTTTGTAATAACCCATTCAGCCCAGCTTGTTGCATCAATATCGGTCGGAAAAACAAAAAATACATTTTCGTTTTTTATATTCTGTGTAAGTGCATTTTTTATTAAATCTAAAATTGAATTAGCGGAATCTGACTTTTCTTTCATAGTTTCAAAAAGTATAGCATAAAAAATGCTGATAAGCTATTATAAATGTATGTCCAAAATACAATTACCATTGAACTTGAACGGTGTACATCTGCACTTTGTCGGTATAAAAGGAACCGGCATGGCAGCCCTTGTTGAAATTGCCCATAAGCGCGGAGCTGTTATTACAGGAAGCGATGTATCTGAACGTTTTTATACTGATGAAATTCTTGAAAATCTTGGAATTAAGGCAAAGCCTTTTTCTGAAGGAAATATAAATGATTCCATACAGTTTGTAATCTATTCTTCTGCATATAATGTTTCAAAAAATCCTGATTTAAAAGAAGCCGTAAAGTGCGGAATACCTATGATGCTTTATTCAGAAGCATTAGGAAGCCTTTCAGAATCGGCTTATTCAAGCGCGGTCTGTGGCGTTCATGGAAAGACAACAACAACAGGTCTTGCAGGAACCATTCTTGAAAATCTTCCGTTGCCTTGCCAGATTCTTGCAGGCAGCAGAATAAGCTCATTTGGCGATTCCTGTACGGTTACAAATGCGGCATATACAGACAAGGCTGAACAGAAAAAATACTTTGTTGCAGAAACCTGCGAATATCAGCGGCACTTTATGGCGTATTCGCCAAAAAAAATAATTTTAACCAGCGTAGAAAGTGACCATCAGGATTTTTATCCGACTTATAACGACATCCGCGATGCATTCGTTGATTTTATCTGCAAATTACCGGAAGGCGGTCAGCTCATTTATTGTGCCGATGAAAAAGGTGCCGTTGAAGCCTCTGAAATTGCAGCTAAGCGCAGACCGGACATAAAAATGATTCCTTATGGTGAAGCTGCCGTAAATAAATCATCTGAAAACAGCGGTGCAATAACCGGCTATAAACTGACTTTCGGCAATGTTGAAAACGGTTTTCAGACATTTAATATAGAAGGACTTGGCGATTTTAAACTTTGCGTTCCGGGAAAACATCTTGTCCGCAATGCATGTGCGGCAATTGCATTATCGTGCGAACTTCTAAAAGAAGCAGGCTTAAATCCTTTTGATTATATTGAAAAAATCCGCGAAGGCGTTGCTTCGTTTAAAGGCGGAAAACGCCGCAGCGAAGTTACAGGCATTACAAAAAACGCCTGTGGAGATTCTGTCATTTTTATAGATGATTACGCTCATCATCCAACGGCAATAAAAACAACTCTTGCTGGCTACCGCGATTTTTACAAAGGCAGAAAAATTATAGTTGATTTTATGTCGCATACGTATTCAAGAACTGCCTCATTATTCGATGAATTTGCATTCAGTTTTGATTCTGCTGATAAAATCATTCTTCATAAAATTTATTCATCAGCCAGAGAAAATGCATCGGATTTTTCTGTAACAGGCAGAAAATTATATGAAAAGGCTAAAGAAAGGTATACGGATATTCATTATTTTGAAGAAATCCTTGACGCAAAGCCTTTCCTGCTTGAAGAATTAAACAAAAAAGCCGGCGAAAAATATCCGGAAGGCTATTTATTCGTAACTTTAGGTGCCGGTGATAACTGGAAGATTGGTAAAGCTCTTTTTGAAGAACTTTCAAAAAAATAAGGAAGAAAAACTATGACAAGCATGACAGGCTACGCCTATAAAGAAATTTCAAACGAACAGGCAAATATTTCTGTAGAAATAAAATCCGTTAATTCAAGATATCTTGATTTATCTATAAACCTTCCGCCTTATCTAAGCCAGCTGGAAAATCGTTTAAGAGCCCTTGTTTCAGAAAAAGTTCAGCGCGGAAAAGTTGATGTATTTATCCGTGTAAAAAACTTTATTTCAAATGAAACCGTAACTGCTGATGTTGAAGCGGCAAAGTCATTTTATGCAGCATTACAAAAAGTTGCCCATGCACTTGGAAAGTCTGACGATGAAATTCCTCTTTCCCTTGTAACGGCTCAGAACGGAGTTTTAATCGTAAATCAGGAATACGATGTAGAAAAGTATTGGGCTAGCCTTGAACCTGTTTTTATTGAAGCACTTGATACTTTTATTGCCGACCGCAAAAGGGAAGGTGAAAACCTTTACAAGGACTTGCTTGAAAAGCTTGAAAAACTTGAAAAATGCGCGGCCTTTTTTAAGGAATGGCAGCCGAAAATGGAAGGCTATTTTAAAGACCTTATTACTAAAAAGTTTAATGAACTATTAGGCAGCGAAATCGATGACCAGCGTGTTATGACAGAAACTGCAGCAATGCTTGTAAAATATACGATTAACGAAGAAATCGTGCGGCTTTTAAGCCACCTTTCTGCATTGCGCAATGAAATGGCAAATAATCCATTCCCCGGAAAGAAAATGGATTTTATCTGCCAGGAAATTAACCGCGAAATCAATACCATAGGCAGTAAAAATCAGTTTGCAGAAGTTGGTGCAATGGTTGTAACTGCAAAAGATTCTATAGAAAATATCCGTGAACAATCCCGTAATGTTGAATAAGCTTTTGTAATTTGCTTTTTTTGCCGGACAGGAAATCCTGATTCCGGCTTTTTTTTTAATTGCAGGTGTCATTTGATGTACAGGTTTGGTAACAATTTGAGATACGTCTGTTTGATTTTTGAATCACAGTAGTTATTTTATGTTCGACTTTGAAGTATATTGCATATTTTTGAATGTAATAATGAACGAAAATGGTTGACTTTAAACGTATTTGTGCTAGTATGTTTATAGCAAGTTATCCAGAAGCTAAGAAACGCTACGGAGAAATTGCAGATTATAAAGAACTTGGCGGAAAGGATGACGGGGAAAAGGTTGTACTCCTTATCAATTATCTTTGCAAGATGAATGATGACCTTAAGATTCCGCACTGTATCAAATACTACGGTATAGACAGCTTTCCAACCGCTGTAGGTTTTGTTCTAAGAAAAAGTATTTCTCAGAACGCCTGCCGGAAATTGCAAAAATGCTATAGCCGATGCATGTACAGGATCCGCTCCTCGTCAGCCAGGTCAGAAAGAAATGGAAGAACTGCTTAAGTGCTGTTACTGCGACACTGACGTAAACTTCTAATTTAAAAAAGAAAACCGGATTTGTTTCACAGTTTGTGATGACAATTCGGTTTATACGCCTTCTTTTTAACCGGTCACATTGTTGACCGGTTTTTTTATGTCTGTCCATCTGTCCTTGCTTCAGGGACTCCTAAGTAATTCCCGGAACCAATCAGTCTATTTGAAAATATTATTTTCTTTGCTTTCATTAATGTCCTTTTTTATTTTTGCAATGTAGTTTGAAACCTGCCTTGTTGACATTCCTATTACGCGTGCAATGGCTTCATCGCTTGGGCATATTTTAAATCTATTGTTAAAAATCATCTGATTTTTATCTTTCCAGGCTTTTGTGTGCGTTAAATATTTTTCTTTAATTTTTTCATACCACGGAGATTCTTTTTCAAGTGCAGAAAGAATTAATTCATATTTTCGGTGATAAAAATATGAATTATCGCGAGTCCTTAAAAAACTTATTCTGATTTGTTCTTTTTGTTCAAGTTCCTGACACAATTCTTCGATTTTTTCTTTCAGCTGATTATTTTTATATCCGCAAAACTTAGTCACATATTCAATCTGATTTTCTTTAATGTAATAACAGGCTTTTAGGGCTAAAATCGTAAGTTTTTTCTGTTCTGTTGTTTTTCCCGGCCAAAATAAGGACTCTTTGTTATTTGTTGTTCTTGGCTTTGCTTTTTTCATAGAAGATTTATTTAACTTTTCAAAAACCAGCTCTTTTTCAATAACATCAGGATTATGGGCTATTTTATACTTTATCAGTTTAGGCAGATTTTCATCAGTTTCTATACAATCGTAACCGTTGCAGGCTTCCCCTGCATTATAATTGTCTATTATTTCCTGGAACAGCATCCATGACTGACAATTCAGCGTATGCTTTGTATAATCGTATTTTTTAGAATCCCTTTTAAATGAATTATATGTATTGTGAACATAAAGCTTAAAAAACGTATGAAAAAGGCTGATTTTTGGATCATATCGTTCAATCAGTTTTTTTATTTTGGGCTGAAGCTTCATTATTAAATCACTTCTAAGATCGGCAGATGTTTTTTCACCCGTGTATTTGTATAAGTTAAAATAAACTTCTGTTAAAAGTAACCATGCTGCTTTTTCAAATGTAATTTCTTTGTTCTTTACTTTTTCAGGGATTTTGTTGATTTCCTCGTACGTCATTTTTGCCTCCGGAAAACTTTTTATTTTGTAAAAAACGAAAAGCAAAATGCGTGCCAACGAATAGTAAATGTTAAGAAAACTTAAGAAGAGAATAATATGAGTTTTGAAAGAAAGACTTTAATTTATTATATTATAAGTAAATAATTGCTTGAGTAAGATAATTTTGATTTTAAAAGACAGATAAAATAAAGCAAATTTATAATGTTTTATGTTTACAGAATATTACATTTTTTTTTATAACAAAAATAATTGCGAAAATTAAAATATATATGAAAAAAAATGTAATTATCTTACAAAACCCGTGCAAACTTTTTAATGATTTCGGGAATCAGGGTTTCAAGCTTACCTTCAACGCTCATTCCGGAAGCATTTTTGTGTCCGCCACCGCCAAAAGAAGCTGCAATTTCGCTAACGTCTACTTTGTCGCGTGAACGGAAACCTGCCGTACAGGAATGTTCGGTTTCCTGCCGTACAAATGCTACGGCTTCAACACCTTCTATAGAAAGTAACAGCTGATACAAAGCATCAGAATCTCTGCCGTCTGCACCGTATTTTCTAGTATCTTCCATGGTTTCAGAAGTTAATATAAGTTTTCCGTTGCAGTAACGTTCAGCGGTCAAAAGAAGTTTACCTAAAAGTTTGCGTGTAAGGTATGGTTTTCCGCTGGTAATTTCATCATAGGTTGTTCTTGGATTGGCTCCGGCTTCTACCATCCTTGCTGTTGCCTTAAAAACTTCAGAAGAATCTGTAGTTAAAAACCTGAAAAAACCTGTATCAGTTGCCATCCCTGTAAAAAGAATGTCAGCCGCTGTTTTATCCAAAGCACCGACTACGCCTTCATAAAGCATCTGAACTATGCATGAGGCAGCAGGTGCTGTAGGATCTATAATTGCTGTAAAACCTTCTTCAACGCCTGAAGTTTTATGATGATCTATTACAAAGGTATCAAAACCTTTTAAATCGCCGTCAATTTCGCCAAGACGTGAAATTTCTGAACAGTCAACAATTATTAAACCTGTCTGATTTCGCTCTTCCTGAGAAAGAAAATCCATTGTTGAAGAAAAAAGATTTTCTTTATCCTTAATTTCCTGTCTTTTAAAAGGACCTGCAGAAAGAAGCTGATAGGGCTTGCCTTTTTTTTCAAGAATCCGGGCAACTCCAAGACTGCTTGAAACCGCATCGCCGTCAGGATCTTTGTGACCGGCTACAAGAAAAAAATTGTGATTATCTATAAACGAGTTAAAAGAATCAATCTGTGCTTTAGTAAGAATTTTCATATAGTCCTAAAAAAAATGAGTAAAATCCGTTATTATCACTGTAAGAATATATATGCATACAGTGCATAACGGCAACTTGTTAGATTAAGCCCAACATTATAGCTTTTATAGTATGCTTCCTGTTTTCTGCTTCATCCCAAACACGGCTGGCTGTGCTTTCAAATACTTCTTCAGTAACTTCCTGTTCCTTTACAGCCGGAAGACAATGCATAAAAATAGTACTTGAATCTCCGGTTTTAGCCATAAGATCAGCATTTACCTGATACGGACGCAAAAGGGCAGTTCTGTGCTCTTTAAGTGATTCTTCACCCATGGAAACCCATACATCAGTATAAAGACAGTTTGAACCTTTTACGATTTCCGGGTTATCACTTATTTCAATTTTTGCACCTGATTTTTCTGCAAAAGGCTTGCAGATTTCCTGAATCTGTTTGTCCGGGAAAAGTTCTGTCGGGCTGAAGATAGAAAAGTTTACTCCAAGTTTTGCACAAATAAGCATAAGGCTTCTTGCAACGTTATTTCTTCCGTCTCCGCAGAAAGTCATTTTAAGACCTTTAAGGGATTCAAAATTTTCTTTTAAAGTGAGCATATCGGCAAGAGCCTGAGTAGGGTGGAATTCATCGGTCAAACCATTGATTACAGGAATTCCTGAATATTTTGCAAGTGCTTCAACATGTTCCTGTTTAAAACCGCGGAATTCAATTGCGCTGAACATTCTGCCCAAAACTCTGGCTGTATCTTCAACACTTTCTTTTCCGCCTAGCTGAATGTCCTGTGTTGAAAGAAAAACAGGATGACCGCCTTCTTCTCCAAAAGCTGTTTCAAATGAACATCTTGTACGGGTAGAACGTTTTTCAAAAATTAAAGCAATGCTTTTACCTAAAAAACGCTGATGGATTTCGCCGCGATGTGATTCAGCTTTTACCTGTGCTGATAAATCCAGTAAAGCCAGAATTTCTTCCGGAGTCCAGTCAATCCAGTTAAGCAGCGAGCGGCCTTTAAAAGGTGCTTTAAAATTTTCCATAAGAAATCTTCCTCCGTACAAAAAAATAAAGACCTGCTGTATGGCAGGTCTATTAGCGACAATTGGGATTGAACCAATGACACTACGGATATGAGCCGTATGCTCTACCAACTGAGCTATGTCGCCGTGATGTTTGATAATATAACAAAGAATAAATCTTTGTGTCAAGTAGCTTTATAATAAAAGTTTTGTTTAGAAGAAGGCCAGATGCGCAATGCTTTGCAGCGCATATAGAACAATACGTACAGCTTTTATATAATATACAGCATGAACTATATAAAGGATTTGCTTAACATATATTTTGTATTTGCAAAAATCGGCAGCGTAACGTTTGGCGGCGGAATGGCAATGCTTCCGATTCTTGAGCGTGAGCTTGTAGATAAACGCCACTGGACAGAACCTGAAGAACTTCTTGATTTTTATGCCGTAAGCCAGTCAACTCCTGGAATTATTGCAGTAAACGTTGCAACATACATTGGTTACAAGCGGCTGGGCTTTTGGGGCGGTGTACTAGCAACAATTGGTGTCATAACGCCGTCTATTGTAATTATTTCAATTCTTGCAGCCTTTATCGGATCAATAGATAAAATTCTTTGGGTAAAGAGTGCCTTAAAAGGTATTAACATAGCAGTTGCCGCAAATTTAACTTACGGCACAATAGGCTTTGCAAAAAAAGCCGTTAAAAATGCTTTGGGCGTTTTCCTGTTTCTTGCAGCTTTTTTTGTAATTTTTATATTCAATATTTCAACCGTATGGATCATTTTTGCAGCAACTGCAATCGGGTTGTGCCAGCATTTTTATGTAAATCGTCCTTCCGTTCAAAAATCAGCTGAAAAAGAAGTTGATGCAGGCGATTTGAAGAATCCGTCAAATGGAGGCAAAAAATAATGATTCCTTCTCAGTTAGAACTGTTTTGCATTTTCTTTTATGTTGGACTTTTTACAATAGGCGGCGGACTTGTTGCAATTACTTTAATGCAGCAAACCATAGTTGATAAAGGTTATATAACTCCAGATATTTTCTATAACATGGTAGCAATATCTGAATCTACTCCAGGTCCAATCGGAATGAATATGGCAACCTATATCGGTTATAATTTTTACGGGATTCCGGGGGCTATTATTACAACTTTTGCGCAGGCATTACCGTCTTTAATTACTATTCTTTTAATCGCATATTTTCTGACTAACAAATTCAGCGAAAATCCTGTGGTAAAAAGCGTATTTAAAACATTACGTCCGGCAACCTGTGGATTAATCCTGTTTGCTGCAGTAAAAGTGTTTGTGCTTGCCCTGATGAACATTCCGCAGGAATTTACTTCTGTATTAAGTCCGGCAGGTTTTGTATCACTTTTTAAATGGCCATGCGTAGCTTTTTATGCTGTTGCAACAACATTGCTTTTTAAGACTAAAATTCATCCTGTATTGATTGTACTTGCTGGTGCGCTTTTCGGTGTACTTTTCCTGTAAAAAAAGATATAATAAAAGCTATGAGTACACACATTAATGCAAAAGATGGAGATATTGCTCCTTTAGTCCTTTTGCCGGGCGATCCGCTCCGCGCAAAGTTTATAGCAGAGAACTTCCTCGAAAATGCCGTTTGCTACAACGAAGTTCGTGGAATGTATGGTTTTACAGGAACATATAAAGGCAAAAAAGTTTCTGTTCAGGGAACAGGAATGGGACAGCCTTCATTATCAATTTATGTTACTGAACTTTTCCAGTTTTATAACGTACAGAAAGCAATCCGCGTAGGAACAGCCGGTGCCGTACAGCCGCAGACAGAATTGCGCGATACAATTCTTGCAAGTGCAGCCTGTTCAGATTCTTCATTGATTACACAGCGTTTTGGAAACCTTCATTTTGCACCGTATGCAAGTTTTAACCTGCTTTCAAAAGCAGCTCAGGTAGCTGAAGAAATGAAAGTTCGCTATGCAGTAGGTCCTTGCGCTTCAAGTGATTTATTCTATGACGATAATGAAAACTGGAAGACCTGGGCAAAATACGGCGTTCTGGCAATAGAAATGGAAGCTGCTGAATTATACACACTTGCTGCAAAATTCGGACGCGAAGCTCTGGCAATTCTTACAATCAGTGACCACATTTTGAAAGGTGGTGCAACAACTGCAGAAGAGCGTCAGCTTACTTTTAAAAATATGATTAATATTGCATTGGATACAATTACAGCATAGTTGCTGTTTATCAGGGGGAATAAAAAGTGAAACCTACATTATTGGTTCTTGCAGCTGGAATGGGCAGCCGCTATGGTGGAGTAAAACAGATAGATTCTGTTGGTCGCAACAATGAATGTCTTTTGGACTATGCAACTTATGACGCAAAAAAATGCGGATTCGGAAACGTAGTTTATATTATCCGCAAAGATATTGAACAGGATTTCCGCGAACGTCTTTTTGACCGCGTTGCAAAAAACTTTGATGCTTCTTATGTTTTCCAGACACATGATTCTCTTCTTACAAAAGAACAGATTGAAATTTCTGCAAACCGTAAAAAGCCGTGGGGAACAATTCACGCTTTGCTTTGTGCAAAAGATAAAATCAACGCGCCTTATGCAGTAATCAATGCTGATGACTACTATGGCCGTGATGCTTTCCAGACATTGGGAAATTATCTTTCTTCAATTTCTAATGACAGCACAGAACATGCAATGGTTGGCTACGTTCTTGGCAATACAATGAGCAAAAGCGGTTCAGTTTCACGCGGTGTATGTACTGAAGAAAACGGCTATCTTAAAACAATCGTTGAAAACTTAAAAATTTATTATGAAGGCGACAAAATAATCAGCCTTATAGACGATAAAAAAGTTGAAATGACCGGTAAAGAATGGGTAAGTATGAACTTATTCGGCTTTACTCCTTCTGCATTCGATCAGTTTGAACTTTACTGGGAAAACTTTATTAAAAATAACGTTACTTCCGAAAAAGCAGAAGCTCTTCTTCCTGTAGCGGCAGGTGAACTTATTACCAACAAAAAGGGCAGCATAAAGATGTTCACTTCTAAAGAAAACTGGTTTGGTATGACATATCCTGAAGACCGTGCAATCGTTAAGGAAGAAATTGCAAAGAAAATCGACAGCGGTTACTATCCGGAACAGCTCTGGGAGAAGAACTGATGCTAAAGCTGAATCCTATTCTTTCGGAGAAAATCTGGGGTTATGAGCAGTGGATTGCTTCTACGCACCCGGATGGCCGGCAGAAGGATTTTTTTGAAGCACTGGGTAAAGAGTATCCTTTGCTTGTAAAAGTTATTCAGGCCAATGATACTCTTTCCGTGCAGGTTCATCCTGATGATGAACAAGCCCGTTTGCTTGAAAATGATCCTCGCGGAAAGACTGAATGCTGGTATGTTCTTCATGCAGAACCCGGTGCAAAACTTGTTTTCGGGCTTAATAGAGAGTATTCGACCTTAGAGCTTAAAAAAGCAATAGATGAAAAATCTCTTGAATCCTGCCTTAATTCTGTTGAAGTTTATGCAGGGGATTTTATTTTTATTCCTTCAGGAACTGTTCATGCAATCGGAGGCGGGCTTCGTCTGCTTGAAGTTCAGCAGTCTTCCAATATAACTTACCGTCTTTACGACTGGGGAAGACCCCGCGAACTTCATGTAGAAAAAGGTTTAAAAGTAATTAAAAACCGAGGACTTCAAAATCCTGTTAAATTTTCCGGCAGTTTTGACTGTGAATATTTTACGCTTGAAGAAGTTAGCGTAAATGGAAATTACGAATATTTTGTGCCGCAGGCTAAAGATAATGAACCTTATAACTGGCAGCTCTTGTTTGCTCTGGATGGTTCCGGTAAAGCAGAAAGCTCTGCATCCTCTGAAAGCGAAAATGAGGCTGGCGGCACTTCCGTCTCCTATAATTTTGCAAAAGAAGATATTTTTGCTGTTGCACCAGGTGAAAAAGTTAAAATCTCCGGAAATTATCGCTTAATGAAAATTATCTGCAAAAAGCAGGCTTAAAAAGAATTTAGTTTTTTGTCAAAAACTATTATAAAGATTGCCCGCCGAATTTCGTTTTTCTGAAAATTAAATGTTTGTTTCAGAAGGCTGAAGTTTAGGCGGGTTTTCTTTTTGTATTTCGTCATAAATCATGCAGCCTTTTTTACCGTTTTCTTTTACAGCATACAACGCATCATCGGCTTCCCGCATTAATTGCTTTGAAAAACCGGTTTCAGAAAAAGAACAGCCAACACTTACAGAAAGAGGTTTAATTCCGCCTTTTACAGCTATAAGTTTTGCATTTACAGATACAATTTTCTGTTTAATTGTCATGCTTGAAGTTTTTTGAAAATTCGGAAGCAAAGCAGCAAATTCATCGCCACCGATTCTTGCTATGTAGTCATTTGTTCTGAAAGTTTCTTTTAATATTCTTGCAAGTTCCTGCAGTGCAGTATCACCGCCTGAATGCCCGTAAGTGTCATTTATATACTTAAAATTATCCATGTCAATCATAAGAAGGGCTACCGGCTGTCTTGTTTTTGAAGAATTCTGGCAGACTTTTTCAAAGGCTCTGCGATTTAAAATACCGGTTAAAGTATCGTATTCTGCCTGAATAATTAATGCCTGTTCTGTCTTTAATTTCATATCATAAATTTCATTATAACGTGTTGCAAGCCGTCTTATTTCAAACGAGCCTATTACATCAAGTTTTTCATTTTCATCAAGCTTTGTAATAAATTTTTCCAGCGGCTTTGATATATAGCATATGAGGAAAATAAAAATAGAAATACAAACTATTATTAATAAAAGATACAAAAGCCTTAGCTTAGTTATGTTTACACCTAAATCAACGGACTGCATGTCAATTTCTTTCTGCATCTGTTTTTCCATTGAGTCAATTACAAGAGTACAGTTTTCAGTAACTTTCTGCTTTTGAACTATGTATCCGCTGCTGAATAAAAGAGAAATTGCCCTTTGTTTTAAGCCTTCAGGTGATAGAGCTTTATCCATGCTGTTGACTTCAATTTCATTTATTATTCCGGGCAGATTTTTATCGTTGAGTGCCCGATAAATAAGGCGCATCGCATACATGTCCATATCTGTTAAAGTTTTTACCTGCCGTATTGCAACTTTTAACTGCTGAAGGGTAGTGTCCTGCGCTGAATATACGGAACTCATGGTTTCGAGAGCTTTTTCATAGGTTTTTGTATCTGTAATTTCTTTTATGTATGAAATTGCATATTCATCTCTTTGTGTAATAACAAAAAGCCGTGCCTGTTCTGTCAGCAGGTTAGAAGCGTTTGTTATTTGTTCAGAACATCGCTGGCAAATTACGAATTTTTTTAGAGTACTTTCAAGAACATTGAATTTTGTTTTTACAAGTGTAGAAATGTATAAAATACAGCCAAATACAATTGCTGTAAGTATAAGAACAATTACATTAACTGTTCTTATTTTTATTCCGGTGCCATTCACTTTCTGAGCTTCATTCATAATATAAATTATACACCTTTTATATAAATATCAGTTAGAAATTAACTAATTATATCATATTTTAATAAAATTTACAGCCATGTTTGCCGGCTTCTTTTACCTTATAAAGGGCTTCATCAGCATTTTTAAAAAGCTGATCAGAAAAGCCTTTGTCTGAAAAAGCAACGCCAACACTAACTGAAACATTTTTTATATCATCTGCTATTTCGCTAAGTTTATTGTTTACAGAATTAATTTTTTGATTTATAGAATCCTTAGCAGATTTTTTACAGTTTATCATAATAACGGCAAATTCATCACCGCCGATTCTTGCTATATAGTCATTGGTTCTGAATGTTTCTTTTAAGATTCTGGCAAGTTCCTTTAATGCGGTATCTCCTCCGGCATGGCCATAACTGTCGTTTATATTTTTAAAATTGTCCATGTCGATAAGAAGTAATGCAACCGCAAGTTCATTGTATTCAGGTTCTGCGCAGATTCTATCAAATGCTCTTCTATTTAGTATTCCCGTAAGCTCATCATATTCGGCTTTTATTATAAGATTCTTTTCACGGTTTGCTTTTATATTATGTAGCTCATTATAGCGCTCTGAAATTTCAACTAATTCAAAAGCACCTTTAAAGTTAAGGGTTTCATCATTTTTTATCTGTTCTTTTATTTTTTTAAGCGGATTGATTATAAGAACAATGAACAAAACAAAAATCAGAACTGTAGCGATAAGAAGAATAAAATAAGAAAGTCTGAGCCTTTTTAAGCTTTCACCCAGTTCATATGTTTTGTCGGAAAACTCTTTTCTGATTTGCTGTTCAACCGCTTCAATGGTCAGTTCAAAATTTTCATATATACGATCTTTTTGACTTACATAGCTATAATCAAATAATAGATTCATTGCAATATTTATCTGTTCAGCTTTAGATAGATTTTTGTGTTCTGGCTTTATTTCAATATTTTCGATTTCTTTCAGAAGATTTTTATCATTCATTGAGTTATAAGTAAGTCGGATGGCATAAATTTCAATCTCAGCTAATTTTCCTAACTGAACAAAGATGTTTTTTAGCCTTTTTATTGCCATGGGATTTGAATTACATTCATTTTCTATTGAATCAACGGCCTTTGTCATTGTCTGGGCATAAAAAATTTCATGTATATATGACTTTGCATACTGTTCTTTTTGAGTTGCAACAAAAAGCCTTGCCTGTTCAGTAAGGAACTCTGTTCTTTCACGTAAAATATTTGAATCTTTTTCACAGATTTTTACTTTTTCAAAAATGCTTTCCATCGCAAAAAATTCTTCTTTAACCTTATTTGAAATATAAAGAATAAAGCAGAATACAATTGCCGTAATAATAATGGAAATTATATTTATAAATCGAATTTTTATTCCGTGTTTTGTTTTATGCCCTGAAGTTTTCATAGCCCGCTATTTTTTGTGAAGTTTTGAAAAATCAATATATGCATAATCTGCACGCCATGTTGCAAAAATATTATGCTCATTTGGATTTTCAGCATATTTAATAATTTCATAGCTGTTTTTGCCCTGGTATGCCCAGTTTCCGCCGATGTTATAAAGCTTGCTTTCATCCCAGCCAAGTTTTATAAGCAGAGCTTTTGTCATTCCAGCATAACCGCCGCCACCGCACATTAAAAAAATAACCTTATCCTTCGGGAACAAATCTTCCAGAATCATAAGGGATTCATCGTAATTCGCAGTTGCAGTTTCTATATTTCCAAAACTGTCCCATGTTAATGTATAAAGTGTATTTCCTTTATACGCTCCTTTTACAGGAAGTTCAGAAAGGGAAGCAAGGAAAGGATATGGAACGATTTTAAAACCTTTTATTGTTGCATCCAGATCCGGATTTCCGCCGATAAAAACATAGTCGGCCGGATCAAACAGCATGCGCATGTCGCGATAAGCAACATCACTTCTGCCAAGATAATTATCAATTGTCATTATATTTATATTCCGGTCTACACCGAACATTGATGTCGGGTCTGGAGAACTTGCAGGAAGCGGCTTTTCCTTATCACATCCTGAAATAAAAATTAATGATGAAAAACTCATTGCAATAAATAATCTTTTAATTTTCATTTTATCCTCACTACTTCATATTTTATATATCTTTAAAAATTTCGCAACAACGTTTACAAAATAAATTATATAGTATTTCCGTCAAAAAACAGCATTAATACTTTTGTGATTGACGAAATATTATATAGTTGAATTCTTTTTTAATATATGATATTACTATAATATTCAGTTTGTATTTCAAATAATTAAGGAGTTCCCATGTCAGGACATAGTAAATGGGCCACCATTAAACACGCAAAAGGCCTTGCAGATGCTAAACGTGGTAAAATTTTTACAAAGTTTATTAAGGAAATTTCTATTGCAGCTCGTATGGGTGGTGGAGATCCTAACTCTAACCCAAGACTTCGTACAGTTATAATTAAAGCACGCGCTGCCAACATGCCAAAAGATAATATCGAACGTGCCATTAAAAAAGGTACTGGTGAAGACGGCGGAGCAGCTTACGAAGAATTCGTATATGAAGGATATGCTCCTGGCGGTGTAGCCGTAATGGTTGAAGTTCTTTCAGATAACAAAAACCGTGCAGCAGCTGACGTTAAAAACATTTTCTCAAAGAGCGGCGGAAACCTTGGAACTTCTGGTTCTGTTTCTCGTATGTTCCAGAGAAAAGGTACTATTGAACTTGATGCGGAAAAAGTAAGCGAAGACGAAGTAATGGAAGTTGCTTTGGATGCTGGCGCTGATGATATCGTTAATGAAGACGGTGTAATTACTGTTACAACAACTCCTGATGCATTCTCTGCTGTAGCAGATGCACTTGCAGCTAAAGGTTTTGAAACACTTTCTGCAGATGTTGGTCTTGTACCGGATGCATATACACCTGTTGATAAAGAAACAGCAGCTAAAGTTCAGAAAATGATTGATAAACTTGAAGACAATGATGATGTTCAGAACGTTTATCACACAGCTGAATATCCGGATGATTTTGAACCGGAAGCATAATAGCTTTTATTGATTGAATGGCACCTCGCTTTTTTGCAAGGTGCTTTTTTTTTGCAGAAGGCAGAATTTATGAAAAAAAGGCGTATTTTAGGAATAGATCCGGGTTTAGCTTCCACAGGTTTTGGAATAATAGATTATGAAGATAATCGTATGAAACTGGTTGCTTATGGCGTAATAGAAACAAAAGCAGAAGAAAAGCACGGTACGCGCCTTGTTGCAATTTACAACAAACTTTGTGCTGTTATTTCTGAATATCAACCAGCGGAAGCTGCAATGGAAACCTTGTACTTTGCAAAAAATGTAACCAGCGCAATGGCAGTTGCAGAGGCAAGGGGAGTTGTTGCTTTATGCCTTGCCCAGCATTGTATTCCGTGCGGAGAATATACTCCAAACCAGATAAAACAGTCTGTAACAGGAACCGCAGGCGCTGATAAAAAACTTGTAGAAAAATATGTAAAACTTCTTTTAGGTCTTGAAACAGAGCCTAAACCAGATCATGCTGCCGATGCATTGGCAGGTGCAATTACACATTTGAATTTTTCATCTGTTTTACAACGTCTCTGACTAAGGCGCTTTTTCCTTTTTTCATAATCAAAGCCCTGCCGTTTTTAATAACAACAACGACATTTTTGATTCCGCAAAGCGCAACCGGCATGTCAGAATAGATGAAATTTCCTTCGCTTTCAATTTCTACTGCTTTACCAACATTGTGATTAAAAAGTTTTTCAAATGCATCCCAGCTGCCAATATCGTCCCAGTTGAATGTTGAACGTACGGCACAGGCAATGTCTGTTTTTTCGGCAACAGATTTATCGATTGCAATAACAGGAACGTTTTTATACGCTTCATCCATTGCCTTCCATGAAGCAACATATTTAAAACCGTTTACTTCTTTAAAAACTGGTGCTTTACCATTTGGAATGTTTTCAAATGCGGTGTAGGCGTCTGTCTGATGTTTTTTAAGTTCATTTATTAAAGTGCTGCATGTAAATCCAAACATTCCGCTGTTCCACCAGTAATTGCCGGATGCAAGATATTCAGTTGCAGTTTTTAAATCAGGTTTTTCAACAAATTTTTCAATTTCGAAAACTGAACCGTCTGAATTGATAGATTTTCCGGTTTTTATGTAACCATAACCCGTTGCAGGTTCTGTCGGCGGAATTGCAAAGCATAGGAATTTTCCTTCTTTTGCAGCTTGAGAAGCTTTTTCACAATCAGAAACAAAATTTTCAATAGGTGTAATTATGTGGTCGCTTGTTAAAACAAGTACAAGAGGCTCTGTTTCTTTTGAAAGCTGTTTTAAAAAATGGCAGGATAAAATAATAGGGGCCGTTGTCTGCTTCGGTTCGGTTTCCGGAAGTATATACAAATCTTCTTTTAATTTTTTCTGGTCTTCCAAAGAAAGTTTTGGAAGAAGGCTTTTACAGTGTATGGAAACAGTTTTGTAAATATCTTTTCTTGTTACAATAACTATTTTTCCTTTTGGTTTTATTGCAAGTGCACGCTGAATTGAAGTTTGCAGAAATGAAACGTTTCCTGCTATTTTCATAAACTGTTTTGGATGGTCTGAGCTTGATGCAGGCCATAATCTTTCACCAAAACCACCTGCAAGAATTACAACATCAGTAAACATAAATTGTCTCCGTGAATAAACTAAATCGAAATCAAATTAAAAAAGTACGCGTTTCAATTACAATAAAATTATAATTGTTCAAATACAAAATTACAGAATGTTTTTATTCTGTTCATAAATGAAACTTCAATCCGCTTTTTCAAAAAGAAAAGAGAAGGGGCTTCAACGCCGCCAATTCCGTATAAAATCCAGTTATCGCCTTCCTGATAGATTATGATAACTGAGCGCATGTTTTTCTTTGAAATACATTTTACGCCATTAACATATAATTTATTAAGATTTGTATTTTTATATAGCAGAAAATCTTTATTTTTTAATATTGTAATGTCCGTATCGATGTTTCCAATAGGCGGCATTTCAAGCATTGCAATGATATGCTCTTTATTATCGTTTATTTCATGCGAGTCAATTTTACCGTCTTCATACAAATCAAAATAGCATTCATGCCGTTCTGACCAGTATGGAATTCCAACATAGGAAGGAATATCTACCAGAATATCACGTGTTTTTTCTATAATGTCTTCATTTCCCTTTATAGGACGAATCTGAATAACTTCAGCAAGATAAGCTGGATCTAAATCAACGATTTCCTTAATTTCTGCTGCAACAAGTTCATTTTTTGTTTCAAGACACATTTTCTTTGCAGACGGAGTTTTATGAATAACGATTTCCCCTGCGTTCAGTTTTGCAAGTTCATCTTCAGAAAGATTTTTATTAAAGGGAAGACAAAAAGAATTTGCGCAAACAGCCGATACAACCGTTATTGTTAATAATAATTTTTTTACCATATCGCCTGAATTATAACTTTTCAGACAGATTTTTGCAACCTTCGTAAAAATCGCTGTAAAAATCTGTCTGAATTTCAATGTGCCAGATACGCTATATTTATTTTTTTAGCCATTCCGGTATGTAATCTTTTGTATTTTCAAGCATTGAATTAAAAAGAGTGCGGCATTCTGATTCAGAAATAAGCTTTACAGCCGGATCGTTTCTGAATGCGCGGAAAATCATTTCTCTGTTGCGATTTTTCCAGCCTTCGATAATCGTTTCATGATTATAAACATGGCGCATAACCAGATTCTGTACAGGATATGGAAGTTTACCCGCCATGACAGGTCTGATTTCTCCATCACGGAACACTGCGTTTGTTTCTACGACAGCACCCAGAGGAACGTTTTCCATCTGACCGATATTCGGAATATTTACGTTAGTTACAAGAGTTTCAAAACCGAGTAATGCTTTAAGTTGTCTTACGCCTTCTTCTCCAGAAGCAATTATTTCAACTTTTTCTTTGCCTTCATAGATTCTGTCACTTTTTTCCTGAAGGAATTTATCGTGTTCTTTTCTCCAGCTTACAGGAGTTAAAGTAAAGCCCCATCTTTCTACCATTTCCTGTGACTGCAAGTACCATTGAGGAACAAATTCTGCAAGATGCCTGTCACCGGCAGCTGCAATAATTCCGAACTTTCTGAACAAATCAATCTTTACCATCTGTCTTGAAAGGAAATTCTTGTTAAGCCAGTTGGCTTCTTCGCCTGAATCCCATCCTGTTTCTGCATATTTTTCGCAGAATTCTGCGTAAAGAGGGAATAAATCCTGTCCTTTGCAAACAGCTTTGTCAATCCACGTAAAATGATTTATTCCAAGAACATTTGTTTTTATATCAGCCCTTGTAATTGAACTGTCTCCTGTTTTTTTGCGGACAATTTCTGCCAGAAGTTTCTGTGTTCCGAATACCTCATGGCAGCAGCCAAACGCCTTAATTTCGGGGAATGCAGCGTACATCATCCTGACACAAAGAGTCATTGGATTTGTATAATTTATTACCCATGCATCAGGACAGAATTCTTTAATTTTTAAGGCAAGGTTTTCATAAATCGGAAGGGTACGCATTGCCCTGATTATTCCTCCCGGTCCTGCCGTATCACCTACAGACTGATAAATTCCATATTTCTCAGGTTCATGAACATCGCTTTCCATTTCATCAAATGTAGCAGGAAGAATTGAAGCTATTACAAAGTCTGCTCCAGAAAGGGCTTCTTCCAATGTTTTTACAGCTGTATATTTCCACGAACTTTTTGTTTCCGGAAATTCAGCAAGCGAGTTTCCGATTTTTTCATTTCTTTTTGCACGTTCAAAATCAATATCATAAAGGGCAATCTGACCGTTCATCTGCTCTTCAGGAGCTAAATCTGCCATCAGTCCCCATGCCCAGCCGCGGGAACCGCCGCCAATATATGCAATTTTGATATCATAAGCTTTGTTGTTTTTGTAATACATAATAAAACCTCTTGATTTTATTTTAGCATAAGCTGAAAATTGTACATAAAAGAAAAAAGATTAGTTTTATTAAAAAACAGTGCAAAGAAAGTTCTGATTAATACTATTCACGGTTAGTCTTAAAGATTTTTTCCCTGTATTCACTTGGTGTATATCCGGTTTCTTTGCGGAACATCTGGCTAAAATATGACGGATTGCTTCCGAAACCGGTTTTATATGCTATTTCTGCAATAGATAAATCTATATCTTCCATAAGTTCTTTTGCAATTTCCATCCGTTTTTCAAAAAGAAATGTAGAAAATTTTTGTCCGGTTTCTTTTTTAAATAGTTTTCCAAGATAATCAGGATTCATGTAAACTTCTTCCTGGGTAACTTTTAGCAGCGATAAGGCAGAATCTGAATAGTTTTTATTTACATATTCTATTACTTTACGTATTTGCTTTGTATAATTTGTACTGAAAAGTTCTTTTTGTTTTTTAATAATCGAAGATACTGATTCTTTAGCTGCAAGATAAAGATTTTCAAAGTTCTGTGCTTTTGTAATTCTGTCTACATTGATTATTTCAGGCAAATCTGAATCTTTATAGAATTTAGTCTTTGTAATATACGAAAGAAAAAAAGTAAGCGTTAGTTTTTTTACTGTTTCAAATGAATACATCTTTTTTGCACAGATTAAGGCTATCTTTTTGAGTTCTTCAGTTATTTCTTTTTCAGAAATTTCTGTTTCTGTAAGATTAAAGATTTTTTCACCAAGTTCTTTATAATGAGCATTTACATTTTCTGCATCTGGTGTTTTTGAAAATTCAATTTTTTCTGTATAAACTGCATTTCTGTCCTTAAAATAATAAAGCAGGCAGAGTGTTTCTTTTACTTTTTCAAATACTTCTTTTGAAGAATCAGGTGTAAAAAGTTCGCTTATTATTACAGGAAATTTTCCTGCGATACACGTATTTTCAAAAGAGTCCGTATCAGGTTTTGTTTCTGAAAGTGTTGAAGTCGTTTCTGGAAGTTCTGTATCTTTATCTTGATCAGAAATCCCGGAAAGTTGATTTTTTATTTTTTCAAAGACACTTAATGAATCAGAGCAACTTGTTTTTGATTGTGAAGAAATAAGCACAAAGATGTGGCTTTCCTTATAAAAACACACGGAATTATCGATAAAAGATTCTATTTGAGAAATAGCAGAAAATAATTTTTGAGAAGTAACTTTACTTTTTGTTTTGCTATACAGAAAATATGGAAGAACAAAAAGCCTAAAATGTCGTTCTGTATTTATCCCAAGATATTCTTTTATCTGAGAGAAATCTGTTTTGCCTTCAAACCAGGAGCAGAGTATGCTGTTTTTAGTCTGAATAGAAAATTCTCTGTCTTTTTTATTACTGTCAACTTTATTACAGACTTTCTTTATTGTTTCAAAGATTTCTTTATTTCCGCACGGTTTTAAAATATATTCGCAGACTCCATTTCTTATTGCGCTTTGTGCATAAGAAAAATCATCATAACTTGAAAGAATTATAAACTCGCATGGAATATTTTTCTTACGGCATTCGGTTATAAGTTCAATACCGGAAAGTTCCGGCATAATAATATCGGTAAGTACAATATCTACATGATTTTCTTTGGAACATACAGCTTCAAGAGCAGCTTTGCCGTTCCGTGCAGTAAGGATATTTACATTCTCGCCGAATTCTTTTTTAATGCTTCCGGCAATTCCGTCCCTTATAATTTTTTCATCGTCTGCTACAAGTATGGTTTTCATTTTAACAAATCTTTTACTACATTCTGTACGCTAATTTTGCTAAAAGCAAGCGGTAATTTTATTTTAATGCACAATCCGGTCAAATTTGTGTATTCAACGGCATTTTCCGCTTTTAATCCATACTGACTTCCAAAAATTATCTGCAATCTTGAATGAATGTTTGAAAGCCCCAGATGTTTTTCAGAATCTTCAGTTTTCTCTTCCAGTAAGGATTGTATTTTATTAATATCAAATTCATTGCCGTCATCGCAGACTAAAATATAAAAATCATTTTCATGTTTTTCAAACAGAATGTTTACATGGCAAATAGAATCGTTTTTTTCTATGTTGTATTTAATTGCGTTTTCAATCAATGGCTGTAATGTAAATTTAGGAATAAGGCAGTTTTTTAGTTTATCATAATCTTCAATATTGAATGAAAGCCTGTCTTCAAATCGTATTTTTTGAATTGCTATATAATCCTGAGCAATCCGAACTTCTTCTTCAAGAGTTATAATATCTTCTTTTTTTATTGAAGCCCTTAAAAGATTGCTTAACGAAAGAACCATCTGTGCAAGTTCCTGGTCATCATCGGAAACGGCCTTCCACCGTATGTTTTCCAGCGTATTATATAAAAAATGAGGATTTATCTGTTTTTGTAAAAGCCTGTATTTTGTTTCTGCAAGCGAAATCTGTTTTGCATAAACTTCTTTTATCAGATAATTTATTTTGTCAGTCATTATATTATAACTTTCATAAAGTTCCCTGATTTCTGAAATACGGCTTTTCTGCTCATTTTCTGCAAACCTGATAAAGGTTTCATCTTTCGCCATTTTCATGTGGACAGAAATTTTGTGAACCGGCTCGGAAATTCTTTTGGAAAAATGAAACTGCAGGAGCATTATTAAAAACAGAAGAACTAAAATTAACAGCAGCAGGTTTGCGGTAATAAGAACAATTCTTTTTATAAGTGGTGTAAAATTAAGAATGTTTACAAAAATCCAGCCTTCTATATTTGAATATGCAATATGAATATATGTATTTTTGATTTTGTACATGTCCTGCACAGCTGATTTTTTATCTATTGTTTCTGTAAGGATATTTTTAATTACTTCCGGCAAAGCTGTTATATTATTTTCATTAAAAACCTGTCCGTTTATGTAACATAAAAGCTCTGAACTATAAAAGCTGTTTTCAGGTTTTTCTGAGTACAAAAGAGAAGTGTTAAGGGAAAAAACAAGGACACCATAATCAGAAAAGGAATTTGCCGTTTTAGTTGAACGAATTACTTTTGCATAGATAATATTTTGAGAATTTTCAGGATCAACCATCCATATTGATTTTTCCGGGGATTGTAAGGCAATATTTCTTGCTTTGTTTATAACCTGACTTGAAGGTTTGTTTGTACCGCCTGTATACAAAGTTATTTTGTAATTGTTTGAAAAAATAAAGTAAGTTGAACTTATTGAACTTCTGTTTATGGTTGTAGAAAGAAGATTATTGCTAAGTTCAAGCATTGCTTCATAGCCTTCGTATTCTTCAGAATTGCGTAAATAATCCCGAATATTATTTTGCACTACATAGCTGTTTTGAAAATCCAGAGAAAACTGTTCTATTTCAGAAAGGCTTCTTTCAAGATTAAAAATATAATAATCTAAGCCTTCCCGTGAACTTTGAACAATCATGGATTTAAAACTATGAATAATTATCTGCGAAAAGATAAGAATCAGAATTAAAAAAGCGGTTGTTAAAAGTATTATTGTTCTTGAAAAGTATTTTTTTATCGAAAGTATAGTTTTTTCTTTTTTATTATTCAGCATATAAAAATTCCGTTATTTCAGCAGCACCCGAGTTTCTTTACTCTGTTATTTTATAGTTTTGCTCTGTTTTTTTTATAACACAAATTTTGAAATGAAAGCAATAATTAAACTGTCACTTCAAGAATTGAAATCCTCAGGGAAAAAAATTGCGAAGCGGCTTTCAAAAGGAGGAAACATGAAAAGTATTAATTGGAAAAAATCATTTTTGTTGATTTCAATTATAGTAATTTTTGCAGGATGCACGGCAAAAAAAGAGGCAAAATCTGCTGCTCAGAATGAACCTGTAACTTTACGCATAGCATGGTGGGGGTCTCAAAAACGGCATGATGCAACTCTTGCAGTTCTTGATCTTTATACAAAGAAAACAGGCGTTCAGTTTGAAGCTGAATTTCTGCCGTTTGACGGATATTTTACAAAATTAAATACGCTGGCTGCAGCAAAGAATGTATGGGATATTTATCAGCTTGGAAGCAACTTTCCAAATTATGCAGAAAGCCTTGAACCGCTTGACCCGTTTGTAAAATCTGGAGCAGTTGATGTTTCTCAGATTGGCGAAGGAATTCTTTCTACAACAAGACTTGGCGGTGACGGAGATTTACTGGGAATTTCCATAGGCACAAATACTTACGGCATTGCCTATGATCCTGAAATGTTCCAGAAAGCAGGTGTTCCGGAACCAACAGAAACATGGACATGGAAAGATTATGAAAAAGCATGTTTAAAAATCCACGAAAAACTTGGTGTATATGGTTCTTCAAAACTTGATGATTTTATTGCAGGAGGAAAGGTTCGTATTCCGCAGCATGATAAAAATCAGGGATTGTTCAGCAAGGACGGAAAAAGCCTTGGATACACGGATGATTCTCCTATAGTTGATTACTGGAAAATCAGAAAAACTCTTGTAGATGCAAAAGCTTATCCTGATCCAGGCCGAATCTATGAAATTAAAGATATAGAAAGTGATTTACTTGTACGCGGTGAAGCTGCAATGACATGGGTAGCCAGCAATCAGTTTATTTCTCTTTGCTCAGCTGCAAAACGTCCGTTAAAAATGGCAGTCGTTCCGCGGGAAAAAGAAAATTTGCCGCTAGGACTTGATATGCAGTCTTCCCAGCAGTTTGGTGTTTACAGCGGTTCAAAGAATAAAGAAGAAGCTGCTAAATTTATAAGTTTCTTTGTTAATGATATTGAAGCAAACAGAATACTTCAGGGAGAGCGCGGCGTTCCGGTTTCTACACCTGTACGTACCGATCTTGAAACTTTCCTTAATAACGAAACACAAAAAGAACTTTATTCATTTATGACTGTAATGTCACGTAATGCCAGCATGGAAAAAAACTTTGACGTTCCATGTCACGATGAAATTAAAGACCTTTACTGGAGAATCGAAGATAAAGTTGCTTTCGGTAAAGCTACTCCAGAAGAAGCTGCGAAAGAATTCCGCAGGGAAGCCGAAGCAATCTTTGCAAAAACATTTAAATAAGAATCAATCTAAAAATTGTTAAGCTGGTTTGCACTCCTATCTGGCGCCTGTCCGACAGGTCGGACAGGCGCCAGATAAATCAGCTTTTCATAACAACAGGGAGTTTTTATGACCATTTCCTTTAACAATACATTTAAGTCTAGCAAAATAAAAAAATTTTTAAACAGTGACAATACCGTAGGTTACTGTTTTGCTTCTCCGTTTATCATAGGATTTCTTGGTTTTGTAGTAATTCCTATGCTTGTATCTTTATATTTTTCATTTACAAAATATAACATCAGAACATCACCAAAATGGATTGGCTTAGATAATTTTATCAGAATGTTTACCGCTGACAGGCGTTTTTATAAATCACTTTGGGTTACATTCAAATATGTAATTATAGCCGTGCCTTTAAAACTTGCTTTTGCGCTTGTAATTGCATTTATTCTTACTAAGAAAACAAAACTTGAAAGCGTTTTCCGTGCAATTTATTATTTACCTTCACTGATTGGCGGCAGCGTTGCCGTTACACTTGTATGGAAAGAATTATTTTCTTCCACGGGATTTATAAACACATTTCTTTCAAAAATTGGAATAACAGGTCTTTCATGGTTTGGTGATGAGCGCCTTGCATTATGGCCGCTGATTCTTCTTACCGTCTGGCAGTTCGGTTCTTCAATGCTGATTTTTGCAGCCGGACTGAAACAAATTCCTGTAACTTATTATGAGGCCGCCCAGATTGACGGGGCAGGCAGCGTAAAAATATTTTTCAATATAACTTTACCTCAGCTTTCACCAATTATTCTGTTTAATCTTGTTATGCAGGTAATCTCAGGATTTATGACATTTACCCAGTCTTATATTATTTCTGGCGGTTCAGGACGGCCAAATGATTCCACAAATTTCTTTGCACTTTATATCTATAATAATGCATTTTCCTATTTTGATATGGGCTATGCAAGTGCAATGGCCTGGGTACTTCTTATTATTATTGCCGTCATAACCCTTACAATTTTTAAGACTTCAAAAACATGGGTTTTTTACGAATACAAAGAAGATTGATTTTTGATTTTTTATGGGAGAAAAAAATGATAACTAAAAAATATTCTGTTGCTGGTACAGTTTTTATAATGCTTTTCGGAATTATTATGATTTATCCTGTAATCTGGATGATACTGGGGTCATTTAAAGATAATTATCAGATTTTAAATGAATCTACAAAACTTTTCCCATCACAATGGATTTTTTCCAATTATTCTACCGGCTGGAAGGGATACGGAAAATTTTCATTTGGAACTTTTTTTAAGAATTCTTTTTTTGTTTCAATTATTTCAACAATAGGAATGACCTTTTCTTCTGCAATGATTGCCTATGCATTTTCCCGCGGAAAATTTAAAGGCAAAAAGTTTTGGTTTGCCTGCATGATAAGCACAATGATGCTGCCAAGTCAGGTAATCCTTATTCCTCAGTTTGTAATATTCCAGAAATTAAACTGGGTAAACACATTTATACCGCTTATTCTTCCTATGTTTTTTGGGAGTGCCTTTTTTATTTACATGATTATGCAGTTTATGGCAGGGCTTCCAAAAGAATTAGATGAAGCCGCTTACATGGAAGGATGTTCCAAATATTCAATTTTTTTCAAAATAATTTTCCCGCTCATATCACCAGCTCTTATCAGCACTTTTATCATTCAGTTTTATTGGAAATGGGATGATTTTATGGGACCTTTAATCTATTTAAGTCGTCCTGCAAAATACACTGTTTCTCTGGCAATTAAGATGTTTGCGGATGCAAGCTCCAAAACAGATTATGGTGCAATGTTTGCAATGTCAACCTTGTCTTTAATCCCTGTTTTTTTGATTTTTCTTTTCTTCAATAAATATCTTATGGAAGGAATCAGTACAAGCGGTCTGAAAGGTTAAAATGGCAATAAATAGAAAAAGTCTTGTAGAATCTCATAATCCTGTTCTTAAAAACATAAATACAGCATCTCCTTTTTCGGTTGGTAACGGAGAATTTGCATTTACTGTTGATGTAACAGGATTACAATCACTTTATTCTCTTTATAAAAAGCAAAATGTTCCTTTATGCACTATGAGTCAGTGGGGCTGGCACTCAAGTCCCGATTCAAACGGGAAATTTTATACTTTTGATGATGTAGTAAAAACAGAATATGATTTTGCTTCCGGTAAAAAAGTTTATTATGCTTCCAAAAAGAAGTCAGGTAATGAAGAAGTATATACATGGTTAAGACAGAATCCTCATAGAATGAATCTGTCAGAAATCGGCTTTTTGCTGGATGAAAAACCAATACAAGAAACAAATCTTTCAAAAATTAAACAGACTCTCCGATTATATGACGGAATAATAGAAAGTTCGTATCATCTTAAAAACATACCTGTTAAAGTATATACAGCTGTAACTCCCGACAACGACACAATAATCTGCCATGCTAAAAGTGAATTAATAAAAAGTAAAAGATTAACCTTAAAATTTCATTTTCCGTACGGAGGCTATGATATTAGCGGAGAAGGCGAGTGTACCACAGGAATGCATTTAGTTGAAAAAATACATAGCGGTAAAAATTTATGGGTTATAAAAAATATCTGTGACAAGGATGCTTATTATGTCTACTTTTATTCTAGGTCTGATTTTAATGTTAGATTTTGCGATAATGATTTTTTTGTGGATTTTTCTCTGGAAAATGTAAGTTTTTCAATTACCTTTAAGAAAAATGAATGTGATTATTCTGAACTGAAAAAAAAATATGACTTTATTCCAATTTCAATAGAAAAATTATTTAAAAAGACTAAAAAATGGTGGAATAAATTCTGGCAGGAAGGTGGGGCTATAAAACTTTCTAATAGAAAGAAAACCGAAAAATCAGCGGATTTTAATTCTGCTTCCGATAATTCAACCAGTCTTGCAAATGAATTAGAGCGCCGCCTTGTTCTTTCTCAATATCTTCTTGCAATAAACTGTTCAGGTTCTATGCCGCCTCAGGAAACAGGTCTTATGTGTAACAGCTGGCATGGAAAATTTCATCTGGAAATGCATCCGCTTCATATGTTATGGTCCGTTTTCTGGAACAGAAGTTATTTACTTGAACGAAGCATTCCATGGTATCAAAATCATCTTGAACAGGCAAAAAATAATGCATCTTCAAATGGTTTTAAAGGCGCACGCTGGCCAAAACAGGTTGCATATAACGGAATTGACAGTCCTTCACCAATTTCAGTCCTTTTGATTTGGCAGCAGCCTCATATAATTTTTATGCTGGAAAGTCTTTACAATGTAAAAAATGCAAAAGAAAAAAAGGCCTTTCTTATAAAATACTGGGATTTAATCCGTGAAACCGCTGACTTTATGGCAGATTATGCTGTCTTTAATCAAAATAAAAATTGTTATGAACTTACAGGACCTCTAATTCCTGTACAGGAAGACTATGATGAATGTACTGTAAAAAATCCTTCCTTTGAACTTTGCTCATGGAAAAAGGGTCTTGAAATTGCCTGTACATGGGCTTTTCGCTTAGGCAATAAAGTTCCTGAAAGATGGAGTTCTGTAAGCTCAAAGCTTGCATTACCGCCAATGGAAGACGGGCTTTATACGGCGCATGAAAACTGCCACGATACATTTTCAAATCACGCAAAAGATCATCCTTCCATGCTGTTTGGTTATAGTTTTTTTGCAGATAAAAATTTAAAAGCTGAAAATGTTTTACAGACTTTAGAAAAAGTAATGTCTATGTGGGATTATAAAAGTATGTGGGGCTGGGATTTTGCAATGCTTGCAATGTGTGCAGAACGTCTTCAAAAAACTTCTCTTGCCCTTGATTTCCTTTTGTGTAATTCAGAAAAAAATACTTATGAAATAAACGGAAATAATTATCAAAAATCAAGAGATGATTTACCGGCATATTTTCCGGGTAATGGAGCCTTACTGCTTGCAGCTGCAATGCTGTTTGCAGGATATAAAGAAGAAGGTGCAACTTTAGTTCCTGAATACGAAAACCTTCTTGTTGAAGTTGAAAAAATTATTCCTCTTTTTACATAAGAACCCCTTTAGTAAGTTAGTTTTTACAAGAGCAGATAGAAAAATAATTACATAAGAATATGGAGTGAAAAAATGATACATAATCCGATTTTAAAAGGTTTTTGCCCAGATCCAAGTATAGTCCGGGTTGGCAGTGACTACTATATTGCAACCTCAACCTTTGAATGGTATCCCGGTGTAAACTTATGGCATTCAAAGGATTTGCAGCATTGGGAACAGCTTCCATCTCCGCTCAACAGAACAAGTCAGCTTAATCTTATAGGAAACCCAAATAATACAGGAATATGGGCACCATGTCTTTCATACAGCGACGGTCTTTTTTATCTGGTTTATACCGATGTAAAAACTCAGAAACGCCCGTATTATAATCTGAATAATTACATTGTAACAGCTGAAAAAATAACAGGCCCGTGGTCAGAACCAGTTTATATAAACAGCACTGGATTTGATCCATCTTTATTTCACGATGATGACGGCAGAAAATATTTTATAAACATGCGCAACGGTTTTAAAGGAATTCTTTTGCAGGAATATGATTACAAAAATAAAAGACTGACTGGAGAAGTAACAAATATTTTTTCCGGTACTGAAGCAGGACTTACAGAAGGACCTCATCTTTTCAAAAAAAACGGATGGTATTATCTTTTTGTTGCAGAAGGCGGAACAGGCTATGAGCATCAGGAAACAGTTGCACGCTCGCGTAATATAAATGGACCTTATGAAGTTTGTCCGCATAAATTGATTTCTTCTTATCATCATCCAGAACTTTTTTTACAGAAAGCCGGACACGGACAGGTTGTACAGGCTCAAAACGGAGAATTTTATTTTGTTCATCTTTGTTCACGTCCTGTTTCCGGCAAAGACGGAAAAACTTACAGCATGACAGGCCGTGAAACTGCCATTCAAAATCTTATCTGGGATAAAAACGGCTGGCCTGTAATTAAAGACGCTGTACCACATGAATTTGTTAAAGGAGTTTCAGAAACAGAAAAATCCGTTGAAAACATGAATCAAATATCAAACGAAAATGCAATTAAAGAAACAACGCTGTTTTTCGATGACTTTGATACAAAAGAACTTTTTCCATGCTGGCATTTTATGAGGCGTTTTCCACAAAATTCGCTAAGCCTTTCAGAGCGGAAAAGTTTTTTAAGATTATACGGAGAGAACTCTATAACTTCCATGCATAATGTAACTTTAACTGCCGTTCCTCGTAAAGAACTTAAATGCCAGGTAAGCACATACATGGAATTTAATCCTGTATGCCCTGAACAGGCAGCAGGACTTTGCATGATGTATAATAATGAAAACTTTAATATGCTGTTTTTATCTTCAGAAGATAACGGTAATTTGTTCCTTTCAATTTTAAAAATAAGTAAAAACGTTTATAAAAATGCTGAAGATTCCGCAGAAGGAAAAATCCCTGTAAAAAACGGCAAACTGTATCTTGGTCTTGATGTTAATGGAATAACTGCACAATTTAAATATTCATATGACGGTAAAAACTGGAAAAATGCATTTGCCCCACTGGATGCAACTCTTTTTTCTGATGAATTCTGTTCTGGCTTCACTGGAACACATTTTGCAATTTTTTGCCATGATATGACCGGAAAAAGAAACTTTGCTGATTTTGACTGGTTTTCGATTGAGTGAAAATCATTTTAAATCCCTAAAATTATAGTGCTAAATCTAAAAAATAGTGCTATATTTTTAGTTGACGGAAAAAGTTTTTTGAAGCATAAAAAGTGTTTAAGCGGCAGAATGACATTATTTTTTTTCACCTGCATAAAAACTTTCGTACACACAGAACTTAATCCGTAAGCGGAGGAAATAATGAAAATTCTTATGGTTTCTGCGGAGGCAGTTCCTTTTGCCAAAACCGGCGGCTTGGCAGATGCAGTTTCTGCGTTTGCAATTTCTTTAACAAAGATGGGCCATGACGTAAAAATTGTTATTCCACGCTATTATAAAATCAACCGTTCTAAATTAAAGCAGCTTGAAGGTCCTATGGCCGTTGCGGCTGGAACTGCCGAAACATGGACTGCCGTTTATACAACACAAATGCCCGGCTGCGAAAAATTAAGTATTTATTTTATTGACCATGAACAGTGCTTCGGTCGTGATGCTATTTATGGAAATAAACAGGAACCTGACTTTCACGATAATACTTACCGTTTTGCAGTTTTGTGCCATGGAGCATTTCAGCTTTGCAGAAAACTAAACTGGTATCCTGATATTATGCATGCCCATGACTGGTCAGCAGGTCTTGTACCTGTAATATTAAAGCATTTATGCAGAAGGGAAGAGGCTTTTAAGAATACTGCAAGTATTTATACAATCCACAACATGGGCTATCAGGGAAAATATTCTAAAAATAATTATCCGGATTTAGGATTGCCTTGGGATTTGTATCACGGTGCAAATTTCGAACAGTATGGTGACATAAATCTTATGCAGGCAGCAATTGCATCAGCCGATATGATAACCACTGTTTCACCGACTTATGCAAAAGAAATTCAGACGCCGGAAGGCGGTTTCGGGTTAGACGGGCTTTTGCGTGTCCGCTCAGACCGGATTCGCGGTATTGTTAATGGGGTAGATACAAAAATCTGGAATCCTCAGACAGACCCGTATCTCCCTGAAAACTATTCTGTTACTTCGCTTGAAGGAAAAGCCGCCTGTAAACGTGAATTGCAGGAAACTATGGGCTTTGAAATAAATCCAGATATTCCTGTAATAGGAATTGTTACGCGGCTTGCAGACCAGAAAGGTATTGGTCCGTTATTCGGACCGAATTACGGCTGTATGTATACTTTGTGCATGAAACTTAAAGTTCAGGTGGCTTTACTCGGAAGCGGCGAAAAATGGTGTGAGAATGAAATCCGTTCACTGCAGAGCCGTCTGCCAAACTTTAAGGCAGTTCTTGGCTATAAAGAGGATTTAAGTCACCTTATAGAAGCAGGAAGTGATTTCTTCCTGATGCCTTCAAAATACGAACCTTGCGGTTTAAACCAGATGTATTCGCTTTTATACGGAACTTTGCCAATCGTAAGAAGAACCGGCGGTCTTGCAGATACCGTAGAAAATTACAACGAAAAAACAGGCGACGGTACAGGCTTTATGCTTGACAATTTAACCCCGAGTGCTGTTTTCAATACTGTGGGCTGGGCTTTATACGCATATTACAATAAAAAAGAACATATTAAAAAAATGCAGAAAAAAGCCATGAAGTCCAATTTCAGCTGGGATACTTCTGCAAACAATTATGTTCAGATTTATAAAACTGCTTTAAGATACGGCTGTGGAAGAGAAATTTAGAATTCGTACCACTGACCTTCAGTCGTTAAATACCAGTCAACTAAAACCGTTGCAAGTGCAGGATTATACCAGGAAATACTTCCGTCTCTATTTAAAATTATCAGTCTGCTTGAATTACGTTCGATTTTAAGCGGTAAAGAAGCAGATCGTTTGTAATGAAACTGTTTTTTTGTCTGCAAATTAAAAGACATTATCTGGTCTTTTCCCATATTCGTATAAATGTATGGAGAAAAAAGCTTTACAAATGAATCAGGATCTTCATCATTTATCTGAAGAATTGTAGAAGACATTTTTGTATCAGGTTCAAATTTAAATAATTCTGTTTTTGAATTTGCGCTAGAACTTTCCGTAACCCTTATTCCGTAAATTTCATTTTCAGTTTCAGATTTGTTCAGTGAATAAGCAACATTCCCGGACATTGAAATAGGAACAATTTCCTTTGTTACTGTGTCAACAAAAATAAAAGGACTTTCTGGATTTGTTGCTGCGGATTTTGCAACATAAAGGGAATTTTCATCATATAAAAGGGCATCCTGTAATCCAGAGCCTTCATACAATGTTGTAATAGAATTGTCTTTTAAATTAAAGACTTTTACAGTTGTATTTCCTTCAAGAATAACAAGTTTGTCACCAAAAAGACGTAAAGTCTGAATAATTTTCTGCGGAACAAAAAGTTCCTGAGGAGTTTTGTCAGAAAGCTTAATAAGTTCAATCGGCTTTCTGCTGTTTTTTGTCCACAAAATAATATTGTCATTGTAAGTTAAAATATTAGTCTGATTTGAATTGGCAGCAACTTTATCAACAATACCGTTATCGTACGAAGATTTATATACAGCATTTCCTGTAAGGAAATAAAAAGATTCACCGGTCTGAGAAATATCGGAAATCCGGTCATACATATTGTCTGTAAGCGGATAAAAAGAAATCTGTCTGTTTTCAGAAATAAAATCTGAATTGATTTTATAAATATTTCCGTTCTGTGAGCCCAAAACTATATCATTGCCTGATTTTGCTGCACATACAATTGATTCACGCCCGGGTAAACGGTTTATTTTTTTTACAAGCTTTGGAGAAGAAACACTGTTGTTGTCAAGATTTTCAAGGACTTTTAAATTATAGAGTTTGCCGTCAAATTCAAGATAATAAAGGTCTTTGTCAAATTTTCCGCATATCAGAATCGGATTTTTTGCAGGAACAAAGGATGTTTCCATGCCTGTAGTTGCCTGAACAACGCTTATGCCGTCGTTTGTAGCACCTGCAAAAAATACATTATTATTAAATAAAACTGTTTGCTTAAAACCTGCACCTATGTCAAATTTTGCTTTCAGGACACCAGTCCGAAGATTATAATATGACAAAAGTCCCGAAGGTGAATAGGTTACAATGCTGTTTTCTGTGGCACTTGAAGTTGCCATAGAAATAATAGCCTGTGAATTTGAAAGCTTGTTAGGAACTACTGTTCCTGTAGAAGAATTTAAGCATACAACGCCATTTATTGCAGAAGTTCCGACTATAATATAAGTTCCTTTTTCTGTGTAAGATAAGGATGTAACGGGATTTGCAAAACGTTTGGATGTAAACTTTCGGGTATGAGTTTTCCAGTTCCAGACACTTACACGGTTAATAAGGCCACCGTCTGTTTCATAAACTGCAATATCACTTCCGTTTGGTGAGCGGGCAATCATTTTTATTTCAAGATCGGAAATCTGATAGTGTTCGCCAACACCATCATCAGTCCATTTAATTAAAAAACCGTCTTCACCGGCAGAAAAAAAAGAATTGTCAGCAAAATTTCCTGTTTCCAAAGAAGCAATGGCTGTTACTGCATTCTGGTGCGACTGCATGGAAATATGTGACTGTGCAGAAAGATTTGAAAAAAAACAAAATAAAAGCGTACCTAAAAAAAAGTTTTTTACACTTTCTGATATTATCATTTTAAGATAAGATTTATTTGAAAATATAATTGAAGAAGAGTTTAATAATTTTTTCATTTTCTACCTGCCAATGATATAAAATACTGTATATCGCCTGAAATTCCAATAATAAAAAGAAAAGCTATGAATGCAATTCCTATATATTGAACATAATATTGTATTTTTGGCGGAATCTGTTTTCCTATTATAAATTCAATTATAGAAAAAAGAACCAGTCCGCCGTCAAGAATCGGAACTGGAAGTAAATTCAATAAAAATAATGAAATGCTGATTAGTGACATAAAATTCAGTGTATTTGTTATACCGATTTTTATTCCTGCAACAAAACTTTCTTTTACTGTATCGCCAAGCATTGTTGTAATTCTTGCAGGTCCTGAAACCGCATTTTTAATTTCAATTCCTTTAAACAAAGTTCTTATGCTTTTTATAGAAACTTTTACAAGTTCAACGGTATCTAAAAAACCTTTTTTTAATGCCGGAAAAAAGGAAAGGGGGGCAATAAATCTTTTTTCAACCGAACCTGGTGTACTTGTAACCCCGATTTTTCCAGTTCCTGTTGATTTATCCAGTTCAGAGTGTACCGTGAAAGAAAGTTCCTGATTATCCCGTTGCACAACAATTTGTATATCTTCATCAGGTCTGAAACTGATATTTGAATAAATATCAGAAAAATCAGAAATTTTTATTCCGTTAATTGATTTTATAATGTCACCTGTCTGCAAACCTCCGTCACGGGCTGCAGAATGAATTTCTGGATATACTTCATCAGCCAGAACAATCTGTGCAGATGGAGAATAATAAAAAGTTCCGAGTATTGCAATTATTGTTAGTGCAATTACAGAAAATATAAAATTTGAGGCAGGTCCTGCAAATGCTATGAAAGTCCTGCAAAGCGGATGTATGCCATATAAGGAATCTTTATCTGCCTGAATTTTATTCAATCCGGCTTCCACGGCATTTGAAAAATCTTTTTCACCTTTCATTCCGCAGTATCCGCCAAGCGGCAGCAAAGAAATTCTATAATCTGTCTGACCGATTTTCTTATGCAAAAGTACAGGCCCCATTCCAACAGAAAAAGATTCAACCTTTACTTTGCAAATTTTTGCAGCAATAAAATGTCCTGCTTCATGGATAATTACAAGAAAACAAAGGGAAATAAGTCCGTAAATAACTGTCAAAGCAATTCCTCTGCATATTTTCTTGCTTCCGCATCAATAGCAAAAACTTCTTCAAAATCATCCGGCTCTTTTGTCCAGTCTTTTTGCAAAGTTTTTTCCGTTATTTTTGGAATATCCAAAAAGCCGATTTTTTTTTCAATAAAAGCCTGTACCGCAACTTCATTCGCCGCATTAAAGGCAATTGTATACCCACAGTTTTTTTCTGCTGCATTAAATGCAAGGCGCAGCATAGGAAAATCTTCATAACGAGGCTTATAGAAAGTTAATTCATGGTCGAATAAATCAAATTTCTGCATGAAATTAGGAAGAACTTTTGGCCAGCTTAAAGCACTTACAATAGGGTGCTTCATATCCGGTTCAGAAATCTGACCATACATAACACCGTCATTTGTCCGTATAAGAGAATGAACAATACTTTGTGGATGCACAACAACCTGAATTTTTGAAACAGGTACATGAAAAAGTCTGCATGCTTCAATTACTTCAAGCCCTTTGTTAGCAAGAGTTGCAGAATCTATGGTAATTTTTTTTCCCATATTCCATGTAGGATGTTTTAATGTATCTTCAACTGTTACGCCTGCAAGTTTTTCTTTAGGCAAAGTCCTGAAAGGTCCACCGCTTGCAGTAATAATAAGGCTTTCAATATTTTCACTTCCGTAACGTTCTACAAGATTAAAAATAGCAGAATGCTCAGAATCAACAGGCAAAATAGAACAATTTCGTTTTTTAGCAAGATTTTGAACTAAAGAAGCTGCCATTACGATTGTCTCTTTATTTGCCAGAGCCAGATCAATGCCTGCATCAAGCACCAGACGGGAAGGTTCAAGACCGGCAGCTCCTGCAATTCCGTTTACGGCAATGTCAGGTTTTGTTTCATCTAAAAGACGTTTTATTCCGTCGGTTCCTTCAACAGAAGTTATTGTATATTTACAGTTAAATTCAGATGCAAGTTTTTTTACTTCGTCAATATGTGTGTGTGCACTCAAACCTGCAACACAGAATTCATTTTTCATGTTGCGGATTACATCCAGAGTGCTTTTACCGATAGAACCGGTACAGCCTAATACTAAAACTCTTTTCATATTTCTCTGAAAAACAGGAATATAATCATATAAAATACAGGGCCTGCAAAAATAATGGAATCAATTGAATCAAGCAAACCACCGCGCCCGGGGATAATGCATCCGCTGTCTTTTACGCCAACACAGCGTTTTATAACTGATTCAACAAGGTCTCCTAACATTCCCGTTGTAGCGATTAATATTCCCATAAAAATCATTTTTACTACAGAACCAAAGAAAACTTCAGGCCATATATATTTTGCAAGAAGGGCAGAGGCAATTGAACCGGCATAGCCGCCAAAAAATCCTGCTAAACTTTTGTTCGGACTTGCTTTAAAAATTCCTCTGTTGTTTTTTCCAAAAAGCATACCGATTAACCATGCAAGAGAATCACACAGGAAAATCATAAAAAGATAAGTCATGATTAATACAGTTGAATTTTTATAAACTGTAAGACGTGATACATAGGTAATCAGATAACCGGCATATAAAACAATAAAAGTTGATGTTAAAATATGCTCAATAGAATATGTAAAAGTTTTTGCAGTTAATACTTCTGTTGCAAGAATAAGAAGAAAACAAATTAAAAGTGAAAATTCAAGATAATGAAAAGAAAAACCGAATGATGCACAAAGACATGCAACTAACGCCGGAATTCCGGTAAGAAAATAAACATATACCTTAGGAAACTGTTTGTATTTTTTTTCAAATAAACCGTATACTTCGCTCGAAGAAAAAAGTGAACATAAAATGATTACAACATGCAGCAAAAGATGATGGCTTGCAGAAACTGCAACCATTCCTATTACTAAAGGAAGTCCTATAAAAAAAATCAAAAGTCGTTGTACAAGTTTACTCACTTTGTTCCACCACATCATTTTACAACTACTGCACCGAAGCGCCGGTTGCGATTTTTAAATTCTTCTATATTACTTTTAAACTCTTCTATATTATAATCCGGCCAAAGCGTATTTGTAAACACTAATTCTGCATAAGCTGCATGCCATAACAAAAAATTACTTAATCTGTATTCGCCGCCGGTTCGAATAAGTAAATCAACATCCGGAAGTTCCGGTATATCAAAACTTCCTGATAAATCCTTTTCAGTTATATTTGAAAAATCGAAGTTATTTTTATCTAACTTTTTTATTCCGCGAAGAATTTCATCTCTTCCGCCATAATTAATGGCAAGAACAACGGTCATTCCAGTAAAATGCTCTGTATCTTTTTTTGCGTTGATTATTTCCTGCTGAACGTCTTCAGGTAACGCAGATAAATCTCCGATATGCATAACGCGTATACCGTTTTCTTTATAAAACTCAAACTCTGCACGAAGATGACTTTTTATTAAATTCATCAGATAACCGACTTCATCCTGAGTTCTTTTCCAGTTTTCTGTTGAAAAAGTATAGAGCGTTAAATATTTTACACCGAGTGCGGCAGCTGCCTTTACTATATTTTTTGCAACCGTAAGCCCTTCTTTGTGACCGAATGTGCGAGGTAATTTTCTTTTTTGAGCCCAGCGGCCGTTTCCGTCCATAATAATACCGACGTGAACCGGTACGCCAGGATTTATATTTTCAGCTGACATCAGCCTTCCATTATTTCTTTTTCTTTTGCATCGTAGATTTTATTGATTTCTGCGATGTACTTATCAGTTTCTTTCTGAAGGTCATTTTCTGCTGTTTTTAATGCATCTTCAGTAAGTTCACCTGCTTTCTGCTGTTTTTTAAAATCATCGTTTCCGTCGCGGCGGATATTTCTGATTGCAGTTCTTGAGTTTTCTGCAATACCTTTAATCTGTTTTACCAAATCTTTTCTGCGGTCAGCAGTTAGCGGAGGAATGGAAATGCGGATTACCTTTCCGTCATTTGAAGGATTTAAACCTAAATCTGCTAAACTGATTCCTTTTTCAATTTCTGCAATTAACGACTTGTCAAAAGGCTGAATAATAATTGAGCGGGCTTCAGGAATAGAAATTGTTGCAACCTGATTTAATGGAGATTTTGCTCCATAAGCATTTACACGAACTTTATCAAAAATAGCAGCTGATGCACGTCCTGTGCGGATTCCACTAAAAGAATCTTTAAGGGCAGCAATAGTTTTATCCATACGGGCTGAATAAGCTTCAATTGACATTTTTATCCTCCATTATTATAAATCGTATAAAAAACTGGCGGTGCCTGAGCACCACCAATTTTCTAAGTCAGTTATTTTCCTAATACGAAAAGAACAGCTTTGTCAAATGACAATGTTGCACCTACAGCTTTACCAACTTCTGCAAGTTTAGCTGTAACAGTTTTCTTGTCATCTTTTACGAACATCTGGTCTTCAAAACAGATTTCAGCAAGGTGTTTGTTAATTTTACCCTGAAGAATTCCTTCTTTAACGTTTGCCGGCTTAGAAGCCATTTTTTCGTCCTGATCCATCTGAGCTTTGAAAATTTCTTTCTGTTCGTTGATGTAGCTTTCCGGAACATCTTTTTTAGATGTGTATGCCGGTGTGAATGCAGCAATGTGCAGACAGCAGTCGTAAGCAAATGTTTTAACTTCTTCTGCTGTAGAACCTTTTACTACAACTACGGCACCAGTCTTTTTGTCTGAGTGTACATAGAATGAAGCTGTTGCATCAGAAGGAATATCAATTACTTCTACCTTTGCAACTTTCATATTTTCACGGATAGAAATCTTGAGTGGTTCAAGAATTGCTTCGTGTTCCGGTTCAACTTTTGTATAACCTTTTTCAAAAGTTGCGTCCAAAAGTTTTTCACCAACAGCAATAAAGTCTGTGTTGTTAGCAACGAAGTCTGTTTCACATGTAAGTTCAACAACTGCAATTTTGTTTCCGCTCTGACGAACAAAGAGACGTCCTTCTGTTGTAGCACGTTCTGCTCTTTTTGCCATAGCAGCAAGTCCTTTTTCTTTAAGGATTTTTTCTGCTTCTGCAGCGTTTCCGTTAGCTTCTACGAGTGCTTTTTTGCACTCCATCATTCCTGCTCCAGTTTTGTCGCGGAGCGATTTTACGTCTGATGCTTTAATATCCATCGTTAAACTCCACAGCTGTTATTTATAGAGCTTGTCTTCATCAACAAGGTCATCTTTTTCATCAGCTTCAACATCTTCTTCTTTCTGTTCTGTCGGCTGATAGTTAGAATAATCAACGATTTCTTCGTCTTCATCTTTCTTAGCTGCGTCTGTAACGATTTCTTCGTCATCATTAAGATTTTCAATAATCTTAAGACCTGCATCGTTATCAGCTTCAATTACTGCATTAGCGATGATTGATGTGAACAATGAAATTGCGCGGATTGCATCGTCGTTACCAGGAATAGGGTAGTCAATTCCTTCAGGGTTGCAGTTTGTATCAACTACAGCGATGATCGGGATACCCATTCTGCGAGCTTCTGCAACAGCAATCTGTTCCTTGTGTGTATCGATAATGAAAATAACTCCAGGAAGTTCTTTCATTTCTTTGATACCGCCAAGGTTCTTTTCAAGCTTTGCTTTTTCTTTCTGTAAAGCAGAAACTTCTTTTTTTGTAAGGTTTTCAAATGTGCCGTCAATTTCCATCTTTTCGATTTTCTTGAGGCGCTGAAGTGATTTTTTGATTGTAGAGAAGTTTGTAAGCATACCACCAAGCCAGCGGTTGTTTACATAGAACATGCCGCAGCGTTCAGCTTCTTTCTGAATAGCCTGCTGTGCCTGTTTTTTTGTTCCAACAAAAAGAACTGATTTGCCTGATGAGGCAATTTTGTGAACAGCATCGTAGCTGTCTTTGATTGCAGCGATAGTTTTCTGCAAATCGATAATGTGGATTCCGTTGCGCTGAGCGAAGATGTACTTCTTCATGCGAGGATCCCAACGCTTTACCTGATGACCAAAATGTACACCAGATTCAAGCAAACTCTTCATGGTTACAACTGCCATGATTAACTCCTTCACCGGGTAACAAGCTTTTCTAATAAATATTGCATTTCGTCATCAATTTCCTGTTTTTTTGAAAATTGATAATCATGCGGTGCCTGAAACCCACCTGACTCTGTTACACGTGATGAAAATTCAGCAGGTCAACTTTAAGTTACCGTATCCGAATGTTTCACCCGGAAAATTCAGAAATAACCGAAAACTCACACAGAGCATCAGCCATTCCGGCAAAACTATTCTAAAATAGAATAACCTTGCTTTGTTAAAATATCATAAAGATTAGAAATAGGCAAGCCCACAACACAGCTCATGGAACCTTCAATACGATTTATAAAGCATGAAGCTACTCCCTGAATCCTGTATCCGGCGGCGGCTCCAAGCCATTCTCCGGTTTTTACATACCAGTTAATTTCTTCGTCACTCATAGATTTAAAAGTAACTTTTGTAATGTTTGTAGAAGTTGCAATTTCTTTTGTCTTTCCATTATATAAGGCGACTGAAGTAATAACGTCGTGAGTATTTCCCTGAAGTTCCTTCAAAAAATCAAAAGCCTGCTGTTCAGATTCCGGTTTACCAAAAAGCTTACCATTAAACAGAACCAGAGTATCAGCTCCCAAAACCCACGGAACAAAACGTTCTTCTGGAATAATTGAAAAACAAGCTTTAACTTTTTTAACGGCAAGAAGTTCCGGAACTTTGTACAGGTTAGATTTATCTACATCAGATTCATCAACATCTGGAATTATTACCTGAAATGGAATATTAAGCATTTTTAATATATTCTGTCTTCTCGGTGAAGCAGAAGCAAGTATGATTGATTCCATAAAAATGAACCTCGCTTGACTTTTTTTTCAAATACTTTTAACGTCATCAAAGACGAGAGATTAGCTCATCTGGATAGAGCGTTGGCCTCCGGAGCCGAAGGTAGCGCGTTCGAATCGCGTATCTCTCAATACATCTTGTAATAAAAAAAGCTGCCCGACAATATCTGAAAGGCAGCTTTTTTTATAAGTCCGTAAGAACTATTTTTTAACAGATTCAGATCTGAGTTTGTTCAAAAGAGCAAGTGCTTTATTTCTTACAGAAGTAGGATACTTTGTTTCAGCATAAATCTTACTCAAAGATTCAAGCATAACTGAACGATCGCTTACAGTTGGAGCAAGACGCTCATAAGCATTTATAACTTCAAGAGCCATACTACCGGCCGGGATTCCTGTTCCAATATTATGTCTGTTTGCAAATGCAATTACATTTACAACTTCATCATTGTCATTTATGCCGATTTTTCCAAGTGAACGAATGGCTGCTGTAATAACCATAGGTTCATTATCCTGCAATGCAATCTTTACAAGTGTATTCTTTGATTCTTTTGTTGGAACCTTTGCAAGAATATCGCAGGATCTTTTTCTTACGTCAGGATAGTTGTTAACTATACGACCGTTTGTTTTACTCTGTGTTGTAACACCTTCACCTGCAAGCTGATCAAGAGCTGCAGTCATATCCGGTGTAACGCGTCCTGCGTTAACAGCTTCTTCAAGATATTCAAGTGCTACTAATTTGTTATCTCTTGTGTCAGAATTTGCTAACTCTGTAATTACAACATCTTCTGCACTGCTTAAGTATTCACTTTCTACCGATGTTTCCTGCTGGGCAAAAACAGCACAGGTAATAAGCAAAACTGAAAGACCTGCTGTAATTTTCTTGTTCAAAACCATATCTCCTCCATGGAATAATACCAAAATTATCGGCATTTTTAGCAGAAAAAATTAGTACCCTCTATGATTCGTACTAATTTAAGCATAGATTAAGCTAAAAATACAAAAAATTCTAATCTTAATCAATAGTTGGCAACTGAACCAGCCATTTACCTTTAGATTTTACAAAGTTGTAATAAACAACTTCTGTTTCGTCATCTTTAACCTGAACTGCCTTTACCGAATTTGGATTTACATAGCGGATGTGTTCAACCTTGTGGTCAACGCGTGCAGGAATAAAGATATAATTGAAATAATCCATAAGATTCTTTACCTTAACGTCTTTTCTTGGTAAAAGAGAAGATGCCTTTGCAAGGTGTGATGGATTTTTCCAGTATGTAATAGAATCCGGTTCAACATATGTCTGCCATTTCTGGAAATCTCTCTTTGTCATAACTGCATCAAGTTCTGCAATTGTAGCCTGAATAGCTGCAAGGTCAGCTTCATAAGTGTTTAAAGAAACTGCCTCACCAGAAATCTTACTGATAGCTTTGTTATATTCGGCATTCTCTGTTTCAGCTTTCGGCTGTTCCTGCTGGATTACAGGCTGTTCCTGAACTGGTTCAGGTTCTGTAGATTCACAGGAAACCAAAAATAAAAATGCAGAAGCCATAATAGATAATGTAATTGTGTGTTTAATTATATGTTTCATATATTAAATGATAATACGCTTGTGCATTTTCGTCAAACCGATTAGTATGCGAATGATGAATACAGTTGTGTTTCCTGGATCTTTTGATCCTCCTACTTACGGACATTTAAGTATAATAGAACGGGCTTCAAGAATGTTTGACAGCGTAGACATTGTTGTAGCCGTAAACCCGGAAAAAAAATATTTATTTTCTGCAGAAGAACGGGTAGAAATGCTAAAAAAACTTGTAGACTCCTATAAAAACGTTTCTATTCATACTTGCAGCACATTGATTGTCGAATATGCAAAAAAAACAGGTGCCAGGGTTCTTATCCGCGGAATACGCAATACAAATGATTTTGCATACGAATTTGATCTTTGCGTAATGAACAAGAATTTAAATCCTGATGTTGATACGGTTTTTATTCCTACTGAACAGAGATACGCAATTGTCCGTTCAAGTTCAATAAAAGAACTTGCAAGTTTTGGCGGCGACATTTCAGGTATGGTTCCTCCAATCGTTGAAGATGCAATGCTGCGCCGTCTAAAAGAACAGAAGGAACAAAGCGATAAAAAATGAATGCGGGCAGTGAAGAATCACCGCCCGCGTACAGTGCGGCACAAAGCATAGGCTTAAACCGGATGGCAAATATTGGCGCCGTTGAAACTAAATCTATTTTGACATTTTTTTAAAAAGTGTTTGACAAAAATTATTTATACGGTATAATGCATTGACACTCAGGTTAAATCTGTTGTAGTATTTTGCCTGTTATATCGAAAAATTATCTTATAGCGAGGTTTAAATATGGCAGTTCCTAGAGCGAAAACTTCTAAAGCCGTTACTCGGAGACGCAGAGGCGTAAATATGCATTTGGATACTCCACAGCTTGTTGAATGTAACAATTGTGGAAATCTTATCATGCAGCATCATGTATGCCCAAAATGCGGTTTCTATCGGGGACGTCAGGTAATCACACCTGAATCTAACGGTTAATTAACAGGAGACCATTTATGGACGAATTGTTTGGCAAAATCCAGAAGCTTATTGCAGAAAAACTGGAAATCGATGAAAGCAAAATCACTTTGGCATCTTCATTCCGTGGAGATTTGGGTGCAGACAGTCTTGATACGTATGAACTTGTTTATGCTATCGAAGAAGAACTGAAAGTTACAATTCCTGATGAAAAAGCAAACGAATTTGAAACTGTACAGGATGCATACAATTTCATCAAAGAAGAACTTGCTAAACAGGGTAAGTAAAATCCTGTAAAGGTTTTTATTAAACACAGGTGGCCGTTTTGGTAGACCTGTGTTTTTTTTTGCCGAAAATTTAATGTAATTTGAACAAATTAATCCGGCAAAGTAATCATTATTTGCCACAAAATAAGCGGCAGACTGATAAGATAGGAAAAACAATGAAACTTTTTTCTGATTACAAATTTGAAATTACCAATGAAAGAATGGGAAAGTTAAAAAAATTCTGTAAATCTGTACATATTAATTTCAAAGATTATCATCTGCTTGATCTGGCTTTTCATCACCGTTCGTGCTCAAATGAAGCAAAAGGTTTTAAGCATCTTAATAATGAGCGGCTTGAATTTTTAGGTGATTCTGTACTTGGAATGGTAACAGCTTCCTATTTATATAGGGAATTTCCTGAAACTCCCGAAGGTGAACTTTCTAAGATAAAGGCTTCTGTTGTTTCAGAAAAAGCTCTTGCTCCAATCGCGCTGAAATTTTCTTTAAATAAACTTCTTGTAATGGGTAAAGGGGCAGAATTAAACGGCGAAGCTGAAAGTCCTTCCATTCTTGCGGACTGCATGGAAGCAATAATCGGTGCATATTATCTTGATTCAGGTTATCCTGCAGCAGAAAAGTATGTTCTTTCTTTTATTAAAAATGAAATAACAAAGGTAAAAAACAACCAGGGAATAAAGGACTATAAATCAACTTTGCAGGAATATACGCAGAAAAAATATCAGTCTTATCCGGTTTATGAATTATTAGAAAAATCAGGTCCGGATCACGATCAGATTTTTAAGGTTTGCGTTCATTTAAATAACGTTACTTATGGGCCTGTAAGTGCAAAAAATAAAAAGCAGGCAGAGCAGGAAGCAGCAAAAATTGCCTGTAATCGCCTAGGTATTCTTTGATAAGAATGAGTCACAGTAAAGTTTAACTGTTTTATAAATCCAATAAATTTACCATCGTAGCTAAGCTTAACTATGTAATTAGTTAAACTGACCTATTTGATTAGGTAAACTTACCTGCTGGCTTAGGCAAACTTACCTAATGTAGTAGGTAAGCTTACCTAGTAGCTTAGGTAAACTCGTCTCACGTAGTAGCTAAGCTTGCCTAATAAATAAATGCAGCTGTAAATATAAACGCGTTCAGTCGGACTGATACATAAAGATTGATGTATATTTATGTATTATCGTAAATATATGAAAGCAATTGGCTTATCCAGTCATTTATTCTGTAAATAATAAATCTTGTTTTTCATTTTTAAATATATTATTATCGGTCGGTTTTTTTTATAAAAACTGATAGATAATATTGACACTTTTTTAATAATTTGTTAATTTAATAGCCGTAACAACGAAAGTTGCTACACACTTTGCGGATGTCATATAACGGCTTATTATCTCAGCCTTCCAAGCTGATGACGAGGGTTCGACTCCCTTCATCCGCTCTTTTATAGCTCATCAATTGATGAGCTTTTTTTATGCCTAAATGCCTGTGTTGCAATAAGTTAGGCATAAAAAAAGCTTGTCGACTCATTAAAATCAACTCGCAAAAAAACAAAATTTATGATATATTAATATGTAGAAGGAGGTACACTATGAGTGATAAACAGATAGAATACTCTGTTTTCTGCATCGAAAATGTAGCAAAGCAGCTTGGTAAATCTGGCTCAGAATTATTTCAGATTCTCAATTCTTCAGGCCTGCTTCATTCATATATCATCCCTTCTTATGAAGCACTTCATACCCAGAGCAAGCAATATATCGTAGATGAAATAATCTCTGTCCTTAAAGAAAGGAATCTTGTTGCATGAAGCTCTACCACGGTTCAACAGTAATTGTAGATAAACCACTTGTTTCTTACGGTCGCGAGAACCTTGATTTTGGCAAAGGCTTTTACACAACAAGTATGCAGGGCCAGGCAGAAAAATGGGTTCAGCGTTTTATTTCACTTGGTAAAAAAGGCATCATTAATATCTATAATTTTGATGATGCTGATATTCAGAAAGAATACCGCTATAAGAAATTTCCGGAATACAATGAAGAATGGCTTGATTTCGTTCTTGCCTGTCGTGGCGGTTCAAAAGAATATCAGAATTACGACATCATAGAAGGCGGTATTGCAAACGATAAAGTCTTCAACACCGTGGAACTTTTTTTCACAGGTCTTATAGATAAATCAACTGCCTTGCAGCGTCTTAAATTTGAAAAACCGAATAATCAGATTTGTTTTATTAACCAGAAAGTTGTAGATAAGCTTTTACATTTTGAATCCAGCTACGAAGCAGAAGGAGAGCTAGCATGACAGCAGACGCAACTCTTTTGCAAATGAAATACGCACGCATAATTTCTCTTCTGGCAAAAAAAGCAAATATTGATGAAGAAAAAGCTATGGAGCTTTTTTATAAATCAAATACCTACATACTTATGAGTAAAGGCATAAGCGACTTCCATTGTTTAAGTGATGCCTATCTTGTAGAAGAAATAATGCTGGAACAAAAAAACTAATACTAATCACTTATTCCATTCACTATATATTCTTTTAAAATACGCTCCGCCATTTTCCTTAAGCCATTTATTCCACTTTTTATAATTTGGATAAATCTTAAGCACTTCATCATAAAACTTCTGTGAATGATTCATATGACGGCGGTGGCATAGTTCATGCACAACAACACTATCTAAAACTTCAAGAGGCATTAACATAAGGAGACAATTAAAGTTTAAGTTTCCATTAATAGAGCAACTTCCCCAGCGAGATTTTTGAAGTCTAATAAAAATTCGGTTATAAGGAATACCAGAAATTTTTGAATAATACTCTACCCGTTCTGGAATCAAAATTCTTGCTTTTTTCTTAAGATGTCGTATTTCTTCGACAGTTAAAAGGCCCATCGAAAGAGCTTGTTGTTTTTGTACTTCAACTTTTTCAATTTGTTTTAAAATCCAATCTTTCTTTTCTTTTATAAAATTCTTAGCAACAAACTCAGGAGTACCAAGTGGAACTTTTACAATAATACTTTTATTATCAGATACATGAATACTAATTGAGCATCGTCTAGATTTTTGGATAATATAATTCAGTTCCAAAATTGTTCTCTCTTATAAATATTGATCCAGCTGTTCTTTTATTTTATTCTCTTCTCCCGAACCTTTTGTACTTAATCTCAAAAGAGGCAATCCAATTTGCTCAAAGATAGCATTCTTCTTTAAGTCTCGTTCTGCCTGTTTTGTTCCCTTTTTATGGTAGTTATAGCCGTCAACTTCTATTCCAAAAAGGATCTCTTTTGTGACTCGATTGAAAACTGTAAAGTCCACATGAGCCCAGCTCCGGTTTGCAAAAGTTGAAAGTTCTTCCGGGAGTTCTCCCATATAATTTTTATTTACCACATCTTTCAAAGGCATTTCAAAAACAAAACTAAACTTTGAGTATTTAGGTTCTTCAAAGATTTTTGTGAGCAGTGCATTCATTGCATTTTCAGAATCATATTTTGATATTTTGTTGGCAACCTTAAGATACTTAAACTTAGCCTCAGTATCTTTTGTATAGAAAAAATCAAAAATCGAATTAACTTTACTTTCTTCAACAGTAAAATTGTTGTACTGGATATACTTTAATAAAGCAACAAGATTAGAGTTTTCTGGCTGTTCATTTCCGGACAAGACCACTGCAAGTTTTTTCTTTGCACGAGAAATTGCGACATTAAGCATATTAGCATCATCTGCAAAACTTGTAATTTCGTTATCAACAGTGGAAATAATAATATTATCTTTTTCACGCCCCTGATATTTATGAACAGTAGCAGCATCTATTCCTGGTAACTGAGCTCTAATTGCATCTGTCTGATTATTGTAAGGAGCTACAATTCCAAGGTTTGCTTTTTCCACATCAGAGTACTTTGGAAGAATTTCTTCTTTGATTACATCTATCTGTCTTTGGTTGTAATGGTCCTTACAGAAATTACCTGGAATAGTCTTAATTGCCTCCAGAACATCTAACTCCCCTTTATCTTCTGTCATTATCAAAAGCTTACCACCATAAAACTGCTGATTACAGAAATTTATAATCTTTGGATGACAACGGTAATGCTCACGAAGTAAAGTCTGTGGAGTCTCAGGAAGAACTTGTTCTAAAGAAGCCAAGAAACTGTTTATATAATTATATCCTTCTGGCAATCCAGTTTTCTCAAACAATTCTTTTACTGTTTTCTTCTTGCTTTCCTCTATTACATTTGGAAGCTGCATTTTATCACCGACAATGACTGCATTTTTTGCACAAGATAATGCAAGGGCTCCTGTTACAACATCAACCTGTGAAGCCTCATCCATAATTACATAATCAAATAAAAAATCTGTTCCCTGTCCTATTGTTCCTCTTGAAGAGAAAGTTGTACTCAGAATTACTGGATATTCATTTGCAAATGCAGCCGGATTAAAATAGATTTCTTTTCCATCTTTGAATTGAGGTCTTTCTACTTTCTTGGAATATCTATTTGCAATCTCAGAACGTAAAGTTACCAGACATTTATCATATACTTCTTGTGGATTAAATCCCTTTACTATTTTTTCATTGTCAGATAATTCGTTTTCTAATTCTTCTCTTTTACGTGGATAATATGTTGCTTTAATCGTTTCAATAACTTTTTCAGGCTCTGTCTGCCAGAATTTTGCAGGCCCAAGGCCATAGTTAGTTCTTAATTTAAGTTTTGTAAAAAAGCCAAGTTTTTCTTTTTCAGAATAAATAAACTGTATATTTTGTAACAAATCCATCAAAACAGAAGAACGATAATTTCTTAATCTTCTATTTGGATAAATCTCATGTAAGTCTTTTTCGAAATATCTAGTTTCTGTTTGCAATGAATCTAATTCTGTATGAATTGAAGAAATCTTTTCGTTTGCTTCAAAATATCTTCCAAGATGTTTAATTTCCTCATCCAAAAGAATAGACATTGTTGGAAGTTGATTTTTCCATTTGGTTAAATACTCTGGATAACACTGCTGCTGATTCTGTAAGAATTTTTCGATATTCTCTCGTTTTCCATGTGTTGCACAAATAAACCCAAATCCATATTTTTCAGAAGAAAGCTTTTCATAAACGTTTGCTGTAGCATCATTATTGTTAGATACAATGAGAACCGTTTTATTGTTCATCAATAAATTTGCAATAATGTTAAGGATTGTTTGTGTCTTACCAGTTCCAGGAGGCCCTTGAATAATACTCACCTGATTTTTCATGGCAGTCGAAACTGCCTTAAACTGACTATTATTACAACCAAAAGGAAAGATAAGTGATTTTATTCTTTCTTTTTCTGTTCTTCCTTTGCTTGGATTTAGATACTTTGCTAAAACAGAATTCTCATTTACAAAACGAGATTTTACAAGATTCTTTACAAGTAGATTCTGGCCATCATCATTTTTTATATCACTGAACTGAGCCATCTGAATAAGATAATCAAAAACAGTTGCCGATTGTTTATCTCGAAGTGTATTTTTAATTATCTGAATATCCGAACTTTTGCAAGGGTATGTTTTTCCATCTTTGTATGTAATGAAATAAACATCTTTATTTCGATCGTGTTGTAATCTTGCTATATCATCAGTCTTATTTCTTTTACCGTATTTATCTGTAACAAAAATGATATCGTGAAGTTCGTCCATGTTACACTCTCCATCCGCTTTCAAAACCATTAAATACAGCTGAGTGCCACATTTCTTCTAGTTTAAAATATGAATAACTCTTGAAATCCTGTTTAACTATTGGAAGCTCCATATTGCAGAGTCTACTGTTTCGTTCTTTTATTACTGAAAAATATCCTTTGTCTGGTAGAATATTACTCTTAGAACTATTACAACGAGGGCAAGCTAAAACAAAGTTCCAGAGTTTATCATCCTTTACAAAACTCCAAGGAATAAAGTGATCTACTGGACTGGCATTATCAGAAGTTTCTTTTAGAGGCCTTCCACAGTAAAAGCATTTTGTTTGATTGAATTCTATCAAAACGTCTCTATAGCCAGAAAGATTCTGCCGTTCTGTTGAGGCATCCAGTTTATTTGCAAGTGCATATGAATCCTCTTCAAGATTTGCTTTTTCCAGATACTTTATCCATTCATAATAATTCTGTTTTTCAAATACAGATTTGTATTTTACTAAAGCTTCGAATACGTCATGATTCAGAGTTATTCCTTCGCTCTTATCTGTTTTATTGAAATGATAGAATTGATCATCGGTGTCACCACAAAAAGCACCGACAACATTTTTCATCATTTGTGCTTTTATCTTTTTGGTAATTTCTAATTGCAAATCAGGCTTTAAACTTTCAAATGGAAATATTAAATTTCTCTCTGAATAGTTAAAATCATATTTATTACAAAAATCATATAGCTCATGTTCAACAGCAGTAATCTTTCCAGAAGTAACAGCTATCATCTGTTTAAGATGAAATTTTAAAACCAGATTCCAGTATATTTCCGTAAAGCGCACAGCAATACTGTCGTAACTCAAAAACATTGAATCCAAATCAACATTAAACACGTTATCCAAAATTGCCTTGAAGAAAGCGAATTTATATGTTGATGTTCTGGCAGTGTTTCCAGATAGGGCCTTATTTACAAGGGCAATTACATCTGCTTCAGAAAGTGAGATGAATGGAATATTGTTTGATTTGGAATCCCAGTGTGTTTGGCCCATTTTCTGCTTTATATAT
>JAEEWW010000123.1 GCA_016287815.1 Treponema sp.
TGTAACCGTAAGGATTCCATCTGAATTAGAACGGTAAACAAACGGATAAGCTTTTTTATAGAATACAGAAGGACTATCGACAACAGTTTGTAAAGGAACGAGTTCCGGCGGCTCTTCCTGTGCAGGAGCATCTGTTTTCGGATCAGTAACTTTAAACTGAACATTACTGAAAGTTGCATTCATTCCACGGGCAACTGCAAGACCAACATAAACATGATCCTTATCCAGCTGCCGCAATTTATTACCATCGTACATTATGAATTCCGTAGGAATTCCTTCGCCAACATCACTTGAAACATAAATTGCGTGATAGCCTGTATTTGTTTTTTTAAGCGTAACATGGTAATCGCTGCCTGTTGTAATAATATTTGCGTTGTCATAGTTAAAGGCTTTAGCAAAAACAACGCCATTTTCTGCAATTCCTGAATCTCCTTTTAAAAGGACTTCTGGCGTTAAATTACTTACAAAGCGCGCGCCAAGTCCGTCTTTAATTTCTTTTTTTGCCCCGTTTACATGGGTCGTAAATTTCCATGAAAGGATTCCGGCGGAATTAGTATAATGATTTACACTGTTCACTCCATTCTGGCCAATAGAATCCATTGCAATAAGACCAAAACCTTCCTGACCGTCAGGAGTTTTGTTTGTATAATCAACATGAACATCCGCCGAAAGTTCAAAATTTTCTGTTTCAGGATTGATTACAGTATAATAATACGAAATTCCATCGTGAAAATTAGTAAACTTTCCGCCTTTGTCTTTGATATCACCAGTTTTTTCGTCAAACGTGCAGGATTTCAAGCTGACCGTTAAATCATTTGAATCAAGAATTTCTATTTTATTCCTATCTGCCGAAGTAGACTGACCGAACCATGCAAATTGCCATTCCCGCTCTTTTTCTGCAAGAATCTTTTTATGCTGAACATCGCTTTTAACTTTTTCTGTACCGCGGACAGCAGCAACTGAAACGTCAGCAAAGTAAGAACTTTCGTCATTTTTTTCTGTTCCGGCATCACCGCTGAACAGAAGACCATCGATTATATATTCTGTTTTATTTCCGGCAGAAACGTTTTTTTCAATACCAGCGCCTGTAGTATAGCTAACTTCATATTCAGCTGCCTCATGTACAGAATTCCATTTTACGCTGAGCTTTCCGCCGCCCAGATTAAGCAAAGAAACAGCTGGTTTTTCAAGCGGATAAACGTAATTAAAAGAATATGCAGCTGAGACATGTTTTTCTGCTTCCCCGGTTTTTATTGCATAAACCATAAAAGAATACTCACCGGAATCTGTCATTTCAAATTCGCAGGATTTTTCTATTTTACGTGTTTTTCCGATTTTTTTTGTAACCGACTTTCGCGAAGAAACAGAAGTCATTACAACTTCGCCTTTATCCGCCCCGTTTTTTGAAGTATCCATCTTAAAGCTTACCCGAACCGACTTTGGAGCATCCGGCAGAACTGCTACATTTGTAATTTCAGGTATAGAGGCGTTTTCCCATATACTTTCCTGACAGTAAACTGCCATAATCATTGAGCAGACATATAACAAAATCAAAATGGCAAAAGTTCTTTTAAACAAAATATCCTCCACGTCAGTCTATAAAAAAACCGGCAGATTGCTACCGCCGGTTCGGTCTTCAAAACCTTTCTCTAAAAACTCAAAAAACTATTCAACTTTGATGCAGTAAATGTAAATTCCACCGCTTTTTGAATAAGCAAGCAATGTTCCGTTTGCCGAAACTTTGAAAGAACCTATTTCAATTTTTCCGCCTGTATATGGAGGAACATCAACAGAAGCAACCTGTTCACCATTTTCGTTTACAAACAGCAATGTTCTTACGTCTGTTTTGCTGCCAGACAATGCATAAACTGTAACTTTTTCGCCAGATTTTACCGGAAAAGTTACAGTACGGTAATCAGCTGATCCAGCTCCTTTTAAATTGATTCGTTTTGTAAAAACTTCACCGTCAGGAGCTGCCGGCACTTCTGTATTATCAATTGTTAAAGACTTTTCTTCTGTACCGATAAGCGCAAAGCCGTCTTCAAGTTCTACTTTTGATTTTACAGTGCCAGTTTCAAGATCATTTGCATTTACATAACCTTCTGCAAATGCAGCTCCCATAAAAAATAAAAATCCAGCAAAAACTGCCATACTTTTCTTCATAAGATCCCCCTTTTTGGGTGCCGCAAATACGGCAATATCCCATAAATTCAGTATAACAGTGCTGGATTATCTAAAACGCTTAATTTTTGGCTTTTTCCGACCTATATATTCTGTTCGATAAAAGCTTTCAATTCATCCTTGCTGCGTCCGCCTACAGTTTCTGCAACTTTCTTTCCGTCTTTGAAAACAAGGAAAGCAGGAATGCTCATAATTCCGTATTTCTGAGCAAGGTCACTTTCATCATCTACATTAACTTTGCCGACTTTTACCTTGCCTTCAAGTTCATTTGCAACTTCGTCTACAACAGGGCTCATCATTTTGCATGGACCGCACCAGCTTGCCCAAAAATCAACAAATACAGGAATGTCTGATTTTTCAACTTCCTGTGCGAAATTTTCTTCAGTAATCTTTAATGACATATAAACCTCCAGGTTTCTTTCTCATAATTATATCTTGCCCCTGAGGGCAAACCAACAAATAAAATAGATTGTATACAATTAATATACACAAACTATTCCCAATCGTAAAGAAAAATTGATGTTTTTTCGCAGATTTAGTCAGATTTACTCAGAAACCGGATTCATGCGCTGCTTTACAAGACGTTCCAGATCCGACAGGTCATTCCGTAAAGGTTTTTCGTCTCCGTTTGAAAAAAGAACTTCGCAGGCAGAACTTGCACTTGTAATTTTCTGTGCAATAGCCTGTTCTGCTTTTCCGGCAAGAGTAGAAACATCAGGTTCTAAAAGATGAACAGTTTTGCATATAGTTTTTATGCGCTCTGCAAGTTCCGGCCATTTTTCTATCATACGGCCTTCTGCTTTTTGCGAAAATTTATCAATGGAGTCAAATATATAATTCAAGGATTTTGCTGCGGTTTCTTTGTTCTGGTTATCAGCATTTTTTCTAGATGAAAACATAGCAAAGAACCGTTTTATCCAGGTAGTTTCCTTATTCATAGACGCACATTTTAATCATAAAAAGAAAAAAAATTCAACGGATTGAAGTCCGCTGAACAGGGTAAACACATTATGAATATTTTACAATAAATTGGCGCGAAGGAGTGAAACGGCTTTCGAAAACACTCAGTTTGTGCTGCCGCTCGAGCGGCAGACGTATATAGTTACAGGCACAAACTGCGTGTAGCAGGCGAGCCTGCGGTTTTGATAAGCCGTTTACACGACTGGGAGCCAATATTAATCTGTTTTATTTTATAATGTGTTTGCCATAGCCAGAGGAATACAATACGCCCTTTATTCTGCAACAAAAAAAATCCCGGGCGAGAAAGAACCCGGGCAAAGGAGGTAATCAGTCCTCATATGGCAATGAGTCCTATATTTACCATGATAACATGAATCTTAAAATTGTCAGATTATTTTAAGATATTTTTTTCAGCCATTAAGCAACCTTTATTGCAATTTTTTTAGCTGCAGGAAGAGCTTTGCGCGGAATATCAATTGTTAATACTCCGTTCTTGAAGTTTGCAGAAATCTGTTCTCCGTTTACATCTTCCGGCAATGTGAACCTTCTTGAAAATTCATAGGTTCTGCGTTCACGGATAAGCCATTTATTCTTATCTGTGTTTTCATTCTTGCTTTCTTTCTTTTCTTCTTTTACAGAAGAAATTGTAAGAACAGAACCGTCCAGTTCAATATTTACATCTTTTTCTGTGCGGCCTGGCAAATCCATTTCCAAAAGATATTTGTCTTTTGTTTCCTTTACGTCAACTTTTGGTGTGGCATAAGTTGCATGGAAATTAAATTCCGGCAGCATGTCGTTGTCAAAATCATTGTTAAAAAGTGTGTTAAAAAGTGATAATTCGTTCATAAAAACCTCCAAAGGCTTTCGCCTGATAAATTACAAAATATTTTTTCCGTTTCAAAAGATTCCGGAAAAGCAGCTTAAAGTTTCCGCTTTGCATCGCGCAGCATCGTTCTGCATATTTCATCAAATCTCAGCATTGCCTGATGCATCCACGGCCTTTCAGCTTACACCTGATATACAGCAGAAAGTGTGCCAACTTTATCAAAAATTGATTTTCCAGTAAAAAACCGTCTTTTACCCACTTTTTTCGCTTTTATATTCCGTTTTATTACATTTTTTGTACAAATTATTACCTTTCCTTACGATTTACACATAAAATTAAATCCCATAATGCCGTTTTTACGGATTTAGCAAATAAAATCTGGAATTAAATGAACCACTGTATCTTTTTGCAACAACACAAATGCGCAATTTTGACACACTTTCACGCTAGTATTTCTTTACTAGCGCATATGCTTTTAAAATATACACAATGCGTTATTCTAAAAACCCGTATGCGCGGCTCAAAAAAATTGCTCTGCGGGTCCCAGCAACGAGAAAAAAATCAAGGAATCCCCCTGCTCCTTGTTGAGCCGCAGCGGCTATCGCCAATGCAATTCCAGCAGGGGCCCCCTTAATTTGGTTTTCCCTGCGTCCCACAGAGCAATTTTCTAAAAGCAAGTAATGTTAGAAAACTCGACATTTGTGCCAGCGCATACAAATTTAGAAAAACACATAATGTGTACTCTTATAAACACGAATGCGCAGAGCAAAAGTACACAGAAAAAACTAACCGTTGCGGACATAAAAAATTGTGGTATACTCAAACTATCTATGAGAAAGTATGGAATTGTAATTGCTGCCATGTCAGCCGTAATCGGACTAATGGTAATTTCTTCTCCTGAAGAATTCGTAAAAATGATTGTCATCATCCTTGGTGTTGTTTCCCTTGCCAACGGATGCTTTAATCTTACTTTCGTAAATTCTTTTGAAGAAAATTCTTTCTACCGCAAAAATATATTAATCCGCAGCTGGTCTTCCATCGGAGTCGGCCTCCTTGCAATTTTTTTACCGCTCGTCTTTGCCGCAACCTTATGGACCGCAATGCTATACGTTCTGGCATTTTTTTTACTGGTTTCCGCAGGATATGAATTTTACGGTGTCCTTAAATTAAAAAATTCCGGTCTAAGCCTGCAACGCTACATAATCGAAATAGCGGTTTCTGTCTTTCTGGCAATTTTTCTTATCATGGTACCAGGCAAAATAGGACTGATGTTTGTACGCCTATTAGGACTTGCATTAATAGGTTGCGGCGTTGTTTTGGGAATCGTTTTTGTCAAGAATAAAGGAATCATTATAGAACCTGATTCTATAGAAGATATTGACGATTTAGAAAACGAAACGGACTACGGAGAAGACGAAGAGTAAACTATTTTGCTTTTGCCTGAGCCTGCTGTTGTGCAATACGCCTTAAATTTGCCCTGAAAAGTTTATCCTGGTCATCG
>JAEEWW010000034.1 GCA_016287815.1 Treponema sp.
AATAAATGCCTGGTGGCCATAGTGGAGAGGAAATACCCGTTCCCATTCCGAACACGGAAGTCAAGCTCTCTAACGCCGATGATACTGCTCTTCAGCGGGAAAGTAGGTAGCTGCCAGGCTTTTTTTTATTTAAATGCCCGTAGGGCAGTTAAATAAAAAAATATCTGACCGCTTATACTTTTACGCTTCATACTGTAAAGTATTGCTTATTGAATAAGTGCGGGGTAGTAGGAAGTGAGCGACGGCTGAAAGCCGGCAAAACTCACGAGGTGAGTTTTGAGCGAGCTTCCGAGCGGCTGTGCCGCGAAGGCGGAAGCGCCAGGCTTTTTTCTTATTTATAGGCAGCTATACCTTTTGCATTTTACGGCCGTACAAACATATTTTCACGGCCGTACCAGAGTTAATTTTCGGCCGTACAAAAGTTATTTTCCGACCGTACAAAAGTTATTTTCCGACCGTACAAAAGTTAATTTCCGACCGTACAAAAGTTAATTTACGGCCGTACAAAAGTTATTTTCCGACCGTACAAAAGTTAATTTACGACCGTACAAAAGTTAATTTACGACCGTACAAAAGTTAATTTACGACCGTACAAATTTATTTTTACGGCCGTAGAATTTTTGGAAATAGGAAAATGGAAACAAACAGGGAGTTTATACTGCCTGCGAGCATAAAAAAAGCAACATCCTTAGGAAACCCCTGTACCTGCGAAAGGCAGAGAGGTAGTGAACCAAGAATGGTTGTAACAGATGATGAAATAATACTTTTTATTGTCGTTTCTATTCCCTGGGTATTACTTATACCTACCGATTGTGCCATGTAAATTGCATTATTTACGGTAACTCCGCCTGCAATCGCAATTCCTATTATGTCACCTGTATGAAGCGGAAGCCCCAAAAAAAACTTTATTGCAAGCGGTAGTGAAACAGAAGCTGGAATTATAGAAATAATCAGTAGTGTTTTAATAATGTTTTCTGTAAGGGATGTAAGAAATATAAAAATCAGTACAACTGCAAAAATACATAGAAACATAAGATAAGAATAATTTGTTTTTAAAAGTGAAACTTCCTTTGAAAAACGAAAATAATATCCTTTAGGTAAATCAATTGAGTTTAATATCTGCTTTATGTTTTTAACTGCTTTTGTAGAACTTTTTTCTGTTCGTTGTACTGTAAAAAAAGCACAGCGCTGTCCGTTAAGCCTGTAAATTTTACCGTCAGATTCCTGTTTTGCAATGTTTCCCAGGCTTTCAAGTTTTACGCCGCCGTTTGCTGTAGGTACATGGAGATTACGGAATGTCTGTAAATCTGCATTATCAAGCTCTGCACCAGATACTTTTATGTCGTATTCAGTGCTGTTTCTGAGCCATTTATCTATTACAGGCTGAAACATAGACCAATGAAGAATTTCTGCAATGTTTTGTGTCTGCAATCCGTTTTTTGCCATAAGAATTCTGTCAGGATAAAAAACGAATTGCTTTGGGTTTTCCTTAAAATTAAGAACTGCCTGAATGGTTCTTGAATCCTGGTTTATAAGTGAAACAGTTTCTTTTGCAATTGTACGGCAAACAGAGTTCTGATCACCAGAAACAGAAAGCTCGAACGACTGTGAATGGGTTTTGCCTTTTTGCTGATTATTCTGAATAAAAATAAATCCATCCTGTACCAGATGAGAAAGTTCATTTATTTGATTTGAAAGTTTCTGCACATCAGTCTTTTTGGGTGAAAAACCTACTTCAAGTTCAGCGTTTCCAAGGTGTGTTTCAGAGCGTATAAAATTAACTCCTGTAAAGGTTTGAATTTCTTTTGCAAGAGTTATAATCTGCCTGTCGATTACAGAAGGACTTTTTTCACTCTGGTATTCAACTGTTACAAAAAGGATTTTGTCCTGCTGTATGTTTGAAATGTTTTTGCCTGAAAGAAACATAAATGGCAGCGGACAAATTACAAGGACAATATATAAAATAACAGGCAGTTTTGATGAGCGGAATTTATCCTGAAAATTTTCTTGAATATAAATAATTAAGCTGTTTATATTGTCCTGAATTTTTTGCAGGAAACTTATGCGATACATATTTTTTTTATATGCGTAGCAGGGGAAAAATACGACTGCAATTATAAATGAATTGCAAAGCATTAAGCCTGTAGCAATTATGATAGAGCGGATACCTGGAATTATGTATCCGGCATTGAATAACGGTAACAGGGCCAATAATGACGTGACTGTAGAAAAAAGAATTGCAGGGATTACTAAATAAACCTGTTGTAAGAATTGGCTTTTGCCTTTACATAGTTTGGATTCTGCTTTTTCTGCAATTATAAGCATAGGGTCAGAAACGAGTCCTATTGAAATTGAAAGTCCTGCTATGCAGTCGGGATTGATATTTAGTTTTAAGGCTGAAAGCTGGCAGACTGTCCATAAGGCACTTAGCGGGATTGAAAATAAAATGAAAAAGACTGAATGCATTGAAGAATAGAAAAACGGAATTATAAGTATTACGCAGATAAAACTTTGCAAAAGGGCAGAAGCCACCTGTTTTAAAAGAGCAGTCTGATCTTTTCCGGCATCGGTAAGTATTTTATAGCTTTCTTTAGAAAGTTCAGAATCTGATAGAATCTTACGACATTCAGAAACTGTTTTTATTATATTTGCGTCAGAAGATGCTTTTACCTGTACGGCAACTGCTTCTTCTCCGTTTATGCGTACAATTTCTTTTTGTTTGTTGTCGCAAAATTCAAATTCTGCTAAATCTCCTGCTGTAACATAACCGGAATTAAGTTTTACGGGAAGTTTTTCAAGCTGTTCGATTGTCTGTATTTTTGTATCAAACTGAACCGTCATGTCATTTGAGCCGTGTAAAGTGCTCCCTGCGTATATGACGTTTGCGTCCTGTACAATCTGGGCAAATACCTGCGGATTAAGATTCTTTTCTACAAGGTTTGGAACATCAAATTTTATCTGTATTTCTTTAAGCGCGCCGCCTGAAACAATTACTTCTGCAACGCCAGAAACTCCTTCAAGTTTTTTCTTTATTGTGTTTTCTATATATTGGCGAAGGTTTGTTAAGTCCTTTGCAGAAGAAACTGTAAAACAGAATACAGCTTTTGATGTAGATTCAGAAGAAAGAATTCTTGGTTTTTGGACGGCAGAGGGTAGCTGCCTGTATAAGGTGTCTACATAATTTCTTAGGGTAAGGTATATTTTTTTAGAACTTATTGATTTTGAAAACCATGCTGTAAGACTTATTTTTCCCTGTTCGGTAACGGTACGCATTTCGCATAGTCCTGAAATTTCATTTATTTTTTCTTCCAGAGGTATAGTTATTATTTTTTCCAGCTGGGACGAGTCCATGCCAAAATACTGAAATTCAATAGTGAAAATATGATATGTAGTGTTTATGTCCTGACCAAAGTTTACTTTTCTGCCTGAAAAGAGTAAAACAAGCGTAATGGCAGAGAGTATAAAAAACGGTGTTTTTGTCTTATTATACCAGTCGTTCATTTTATTTCTCCGCAAGAAACTTTTCTGTGTTCAAGCAGGATTGGTTTTAGTAAAACAGGAATCAGAAAAACTGTTACAGCAAGTGAAAATAGCATACCGCCAATTATTGTTACTGCAACTGATGACTGGCTGCTTGTGTTTTTAAAATCAAATGCAAACGGAATAAGGGAGCATATTGTTGTTCCATTTGTTAAAAGTAAAGCTTTTAGCCGTGAAGTACAGGAAGTGACGATATCAGAAATGCCGTATCTGGCGGAATCTTTGGATATGTCAGATGTACATTTTTCGTAAAGGATAATTGAGTTGTTTACGACTGTTCCGAACAGGACAACCATAGCAATTACTGTGTTTATATCAAGATTTTTTGCAAAAAATGTAAGAAAGATTAATGCTCCTGAAAGTGCAGGCGGCAGGGCAAGCAGCATTAGAACAGGGATTGTAAAAGATTCAAACTGTGCCCCCAGTACAAGATACAACAGTATGAATACAACGCATAAAAGTAATGTACTGTCGCCCCATAATTCTTTTACCTGCAATTTTTGAAGATCACCAAGTTTTTTTTCTATAAAGGCAGGAACCTGCAATATATTTTTAGTGTTATCTTCATTTGTAACCTGAATAATTTTTGCATATTTTCTGTTGTTTCTATACAAAACCTTTTCTTTATTTTGAATGGAAAATCTTCCTAAGATATGCATGGGAACGGCTGTCTGTTCAAGTTTAACATTAAGGTTTTCAAGGTCTGTTATGTTTTTTATCTGCCCTTCCTTAAATTTAACGGTAATTGGAATGGCTCTGCCGTTTTCGTAATAACTGCATGATTCAATGCCTTCTATTGCGCTTCGGATAATGGAAGCCGTGTATGCAGCAGTAATTGAAAAACGCGAAGAACTTATTCTGTCTGGTGTAAAGACAAATTCTTTAGATGATTCGTCGGGAATAATCCTGTAGTCTGTGCCTGAAATATTGGTCTCTGATGCACTCTCCTTAGCGAATGTAATATCAAGTTCTTTCCGATCCGGTACAGAATACAGAAAGTTTTTTCCTCCGACCGTAAGTATTTCAGAAAGCAGGTCATTTGATTCTGTAACGCATGCCTGAATATTATTTGCGTCAAAATAATTTTCTATTAGTTTGGCTGCTTTAGTGCTGTTTTTTGTGTTCAGCTTTATTAAGATATTAAGACCTTCTTTTACTGTTTCAGGCCTTGAAAGGCTTAAATAATCATCTTCTTCTATTCCGCCTGTTATGCTTATGCTTTTTATTAGGAATGAATCTTTGTTTATTTCGCTCAAACTTTTAAAAAGAGATACAGCTTCATTTTTTAATGAAGGCATGGAAGTATAACTTGGAAAAATAATTTCTGCTTCTATTGAATCAGAAGAAAGCTTTGGAAGAAGCGAGAATTTTCTGGTTTTTAATGCAAGTGCTCCCGTTATAAGGATAAGCATGCTTGAAAAGAGCAGAATATTTTTTTTCTTAAAGAAGAATGAAAGTGCTTTCTGATATTTTGTTTGTGCAGTTATAAAGAAAGCAGAATTCTTTGTAACAGGAATGTTTTTTCTGGATAAAAGTATATATAGGGCAGGAATAAGCGTAAAGGATAAAAGCCACGATGAAATTATTGACGCAGTGATAGCTATGGCCATAGATGTAAACAGTTCTTTTGAAAGCCCATGCATAAAAAATACCGGAAGAAAGACAAGAACTGTTGTAAGGCAGGAGCCTGTATTAGAACTGCTAATTTCGTTTATGGCTGTAATTACCAGATTTTCTTTTTCTTTCTGTTTTTCGATATTTTTGCCTTGAATGTTTTCCAGGGCAACTGCGCTGCAATCAATTACCATACCGATCCCGATTGCAATGCCTGAAAGCGACATTATATTTAAATTGCTGCCGGTGATTTTAAGTACTATTATGGAAAATATAGAGCATAACGGAATGATTAGAGAAATCATAAGCGAAAGCCTTAAGGAGTTTAGAAAAAGATAGACTGTAAGCATTGCAACGGCAAAACTTAATATTGCAGAAACACAAATCTGCTTAAGGGATGAAATAAGATATTCGCTCTGATCTTCAATTATTTTAAACGACAAGTACGAGCCAAAGTTTTCATTTAATTCTTTAAGTTCAGTTCTTACAGTTTTAGAAACTTTTATAGGACTTGCATCATTTCTTTTTTGGATTCCAAGCAGAATGCATTCTTTTCCGTCAAGCATAAAAAAAGAATCCTGTTTTTTATGAGAGCGTCTTACTTTTGCAATAGAAGAAATATTTAATATTCCTCCGTTGTTGTATTGCAGCGGAGTCTGTAGAATTTCTTTTATATCTCTATAAAGACCGTTTGTTTTTACAAGAAATTCATTTCCGCCTTCTTTGATATTTCCGGCAGGATATTCAAAATTTGAACCGGCAATTATTTCTGAAACTTCCTGTAAGGTTAAATTTCTGGCACTAAGTTCATCTTTGTTAACTAAAACTTCAATTTGTTCTTCCTGTCCGCCTGTAAGTTTTACGGAACTAACTCCTTCCAGCCGCTGAAGAATCGGCTTTATTTCTGTGCGGCAAATATTTTCCGCATTGGATAAATCATTATCCAGTGGAATCACTGCAATTTTTATGGTGTCTTTTTTTATGCTGCCTTCAAAAACTTCGCTTTTTTCTGCACCGGAAGGCATTGAAGGATATAGGGAATCTATTATTTCCCTACACTGAACAAGAGCCATGTCTATATCTGTTCCCCATTTTAGTTCTATTGTAATGAGTGAAATAGAATCACGGGAAACACTTTCTATGTTTTTTAAGCCCTTAAGGGATGCAAATGCTTCTTCTGCCGGAATTGTAATCATTTGTTCAATTTCTTCTGGGGCTATACCTTTATATTTTGTTGCAACAATAAGTTTACGTGTGGCTAAGGGGGGAAGATAATCTGTATTTATGGAAAAACAGCAGATTATGCCGCACAAAAGCATGGCAATTGTGAGCATTATAACTGAGACCGGGTGCTTTACAGACAATGTAATCAGTTTTTTCATTTGTTCAAAACCAGTTTTATGTTTTCCTTTAGAGAATTTCCAAGGCAATCTTTTATAGAAGAATCCATATTAAGTGTTACAAAACCTGAATGGTCTTTGTTTGTAACTTCCATGTTGAATTTTATGATTTGAATTTTTCCGGCGGTTTGCGAAGAAATATCCGCTGAAGAAAGAAGAGTTGAAAGCAGTTCGGATGAATAATCTGATTCTGATACAAGTGATGCATTTTTCAGTTCAATAGAACAGCAGCCGTTAGATGACGAAACAGAAAATCCTTCAAGTACGGAATAAAAATCAAGGGAATTTGCATTTTCTGATGAGCGGAAGACTAAATATAATGTTGATGCAACTTCTGCATTTTTACCGTAGAAAACACTATCCAGCGGCAAATCTGTATAGCTGGAATCTTCTTTGAATATTGTAAAATCTGAAGCGGAAACATTGGTACTTTGCTGTGCAGATTGTGAGTCGGATGTCTGGAAAAAAACTGCTTCAAACGAAAGCGGACGATTGTTTTCATTGTTAAATTTCAAATCAAAAATATAGTCTCGTTCAGTTTTGTTTTCAGAAAAATCTGCAATTCCTTTTTTTATTTTTAGCCTGTAGGAATTATTCCATTCTGGATTTGCCGGTTTTAAGATGATTTTCTGCCACGTTTCTTTATCTTCTTCTATAGAATAAGAAAGTGGTGGAATTATGCTTATATATCCTGCAATTGAATCAAGCTGTGTTTGTTTTGAAAAAGATATTTCTAACTGTGCATCTAAAGGAATGTTTTCGTTTATTGAATCTTCTGTAAGGTTACAGCGATTGTTTTGAGTGTTTGAAGCTACAGACAGAATATTTTCTGTATAGTCCATGTTATGGTAGAAAACCGTGTTGTTTGCCTTAGCAATCGGGTTTCTGTTCTTATCCAGAAGATTTGTAGAAATGCTAATTGTGTAACGAGTTGATTTTTTAAGGCTTTCTTTCGGAATGATATGAGCCGTTGTATCGCCGTCAGAAAATGTACAAAAATACTGAAAATCAGGAGAAATGGTGAATGCTTTTAAAAATGTTTCTGTATCTATTGGCTTTGAAAATGTAAAAAATAATTCTGCAGGCTGCGCAGTAAGTTCTTCTTTGTTTTCAGGAAACTGGGCGATTAGCGAAGGACTTTCGCCGTCGGCCCTTGTTGTAAAAAAATACGGAAAATCATGCATTAAAGACCGTCCGTCGGTATCTTCTACCTGTGTTGAAAGAACAAGTTTATAGTCGTAGTTGTTTCTGATTCCGTATTCCGGGTAAAAATAAACTGTTGAACCGGAAAATTCAAAGATGCCTTTTACAGCTGCATTGTCTTCTGTAAAACTAAATCCTTTTTGAAAGGCCGACGGCTCAGGAGAGTTTGAAAGACTTATTGAAAGTTTTTCTGAGTCATAGGAAACAGAATTTACTTCTAGTTCAGGTAAAAGCGCATCGGCACATGAAAAAAACAGCGAAAAGACAAGGAGCTCTGAAATAAATAGAATTAAACAGTTGGTTTTAAAATAACGCATACATCGTTCTCCATATATTCGCCGCGGCTGTTTGTGATTCCGCCTTTATTACCGTTTATTTGAAGTTTGTAAAAACTTTGAACATTTTGACTTTCAACCGTAAAATTTTCCCATGTTATAAATACTGCTGTTCCGTTTGAATTCCATCGGATTTGAGTTTGTACCGGACTTTCTGAAGAAAGCGGAAAAACCAGTGAAAGACTTATATTAGAAACGGCTTCCTGCCTTTTTTTCACCTCAATGCTTGTAGAAAAAAATATACCCGTGCAGACTTCGTATTTATCCATGCTGTTTTTAGAAATTGAAAACGATACATTTGAATTATCTGTACCCGGAGATGTACTAATGTTTATAGGTAATCCATCAAGCGTTATCTGTTGAATTTCTATGTAGTTTCCTCTAGGCGTAAAAAAGAAAGATTTTTCTTCAAATAAATTTATATCGTGTGAATCACAGATTGAATTTTCAAGAGTTATCATGTATTTCTGTTTTATCTGGTATTCTTCTGTAGGAAAATATGCAAACAAGGTCCCTTCGCTGTTCATCTGCTTCATGTATCCGGAAAGTGAAGGTGTAATTGAAAATCCTCTGTCAACTGAATCAAAATTCATCGGCTTGGAAAAAATAAGTCCTATCGGATCTTTTTCTCCAACGTTTCCGTCAAGTTCCAGAGTTTCAAAAAACTCGTATTCAGAAGAACCTGTCTGGCGCAGATTTTCAGGTATTTGTCTTACAGGGCAAATATATGTAAGTTCCGGGAGTGATGTATCGTTAAAAGGCTCAAAAGTACCTTCTTCCAGAAGATTTATAATGTAGCTGTCTTCGGCTTTTATTTCTTTAAACGACCATTTGTAAAGGTTATTGTATTTCCACCCGTTTAACGGTGTTACCGTTATAGTTTTTCCGTCAGCTGAAAAACTAATTCTTTTTTCTTCGGAAGGCGTTAAGCTGAAATTTTCTATAAATGAATATTGTTCAATTGCTTTATTGAATACAAATATAAGCGGAGAATCTGTTTCCTGTGGAATAAGGATAGAATTATTCCTTTCGAATTGCAGGTTTTCGCTTTGCATTCCATATAAAAAAGTTCTTATTATACAGACTGAAACTTTGCTTGTGTTTATTGTAACTGTTCCGTTGCAGGAAAGTGTGTAGGTGCTGCCTTTCTGCCAGCCGCCTGACGGTTTTACTGAAAGGGTAGAACCATTCCATTTATAATCTAAGTCAACAGATTTTGAATTTTCTTTCAGGCTGATACTTTCCTGAGCCTGATTTTTATCCGGCATTGATGAAAAATAAAAATCGATTTCCTGACCGCTGAATTGTGTTGCCTGAGCGGACAGTGAACATTCTACGTTTTCGTCAGTAAAATTTACGATTTTGCAGCTTAATGAAAATGTTATTACAAGGGCGGTAAGTAAAAAGGTGGATAGGGATTGTCGGGACACGCCCGACAATGACAGTTGTTTTGCGCCCTGCGATGACAAGTCTGTCATACCCGATAATGACTTTCCCTTGTCATTTCCGTGATTAACACTGGATTTTTTACTCAGTTGTAACATGTTCACCTTCTTTTAAAAACGGAGAAGGCTTATCAATTACAATCGTACCTTCTTTTAATCCGTTACTAATCCATGCTTTTCCGTCTTCTATGAAATCAACTTTTACATCGAGAATGACAGCAAGATTATTTTTTACTGAATAAACTGAAAAAGAATTATCTTTACCCTGAATTACTGCTGTTTCCGGTAAAACTACAAAATAATCCGGACTTTGCTTTATTACCGTGCTTTTTACAAAAATACCGGGTTTTATTTCATTTGACGGGTTTTGAATCAGTGCTTTTACAGAAAAATTTCCGCTTTGAGGATCTGCATACGGAGAAATTTCAGATATTTCAGTAGTAAATTCTTTATTCAACGATGGCAGGGAAATAAGAACCTTGGTTCCGGTATTATATTTTTCTATGTCCTTTTCCTGAATTGAAAAAACTGCATAAACAGAAGATGTGTTTAATACTGTAAAAATTGCTGTATTTGCGGCAACATATTCACCTTCTTCAAAATTCTTTGTACCGATTATTCCGTTTACGCCTGCTTTTACCGTAAGTTCTTCTATCATGCGGTTAACGGATTGCAGATTTTTTTCCGCATTTGATACACTTGCCTTTGCAGACATTACCTGTGCCGCAGCCGATTTTGTGTTTATTTTTACAAGAATTTTCTGCTGCTCTGTCTTATCTTCTGGAATTTCAAAACCTTCGTTTATTATGTCCTGATCCTGCAAGCCCAGCTTTGAAATTTCAAGTTCTTTCTGTGCAATTTCAATCTGCGTTTTCTGGGCCTGCAATGAAAGTTCTTCACTTTTTATGGCAAGATCCGTTACTCCTCCAAGTTCATGCAGCTGTTTGTTATTTTCATGATTTACCTGAGCGTTTTCGTATTCAATCTGCTGCTGCTTTATAGAAAGCGTCTGTTTTTCAATAGAAAGAATCCTGCTTTCTATTGCACGTTCCTGTTCCCGTAAATCAGATTCGGCAACTGCCAGAGACGCCTTTGCAGAATCAAGGGCGTTTTCGCACTGTTCTTTTTGGGTTTCCAGCTGAATGTTTCTGAGCAAAGCAAGACGCTGACCGTTTCTTACAAAATCTCCTTCTTTTACATAAATCTGTTTTACAGAACCTTCTACAAGAGAAGAAATATCGTGTTTAGACTTGTAGGATACAGTTCCGAAACTTGTAAGCTGGGTTTCTTTTGCCATTTTTTCAGCTTTTACAGTAATTACCCTGCGGAAATCATTCTGAGTTTGTGAATTTTTAGAAGATTTTGTTCTGCATGAGCATAGAATTGAACAAAAAATCAGCATAATGGTAAAAAAGCAGCATATAGGGATTATTTTTAAACATTTATTTACACACATTTACAAGCTCCTCAAAAGGCAGGTTGCACAGAATTGAAATACTTCTTTCTGATGCAACGGCACTTACTATAGTTTTTAAAAGTGAAGTTTTTGTATCCGCAAATTCTATGAGCTGATCCAGATAATCAACAGGTTTTATAGTTCCCTGATCCATCTGGAGTTTAGAAAAACCCAGCCGCATTTCCTGCAAAGTCTTAGTCTGGTTTAAAATTTCTATGGAACGCAGATAGTCATCATGCGTTATAATCTGTTCATATAAGGTTGAATAAAGCTGTTTTTCACTGTTTTCTCTTTGAATCTGCTGCTGCACAATTGAAAGTTCTGTATTTTTTTTATTTATAAAATGCGTAATGTCATTTGGCGCAGTAGTATCTGCTGAATTGGTAACGCCTGTAAGTTTTTTCTTAGAATAAGAATAGTTATTTGAAACAGAAAGCGGTGCAAACGGAATGTTTTCAAACGAAAAAGTAAGCTGAACTGAATATGCCGGCTGCGAAAGAGGGTAATCTTCACCAGAAAAACTAAGGGACGGTCGAAGCGAAAACACTGGAAAATACCAGGAATCAGAATATTGTTTCTGCTTTCGCGCATACATCAAGGTAATGTCCTGTTTTTGCAGGGAAATATTATTGTTACGGATTATGTTCCACAAAGATTCTGTGTATGGCTCAAGCGTCTGCTGAATTGCAGACGGGGTTAAAGAATCATTTATAATAAGCTGAGCTTTTTCTTCAACTCCTGCGGAAAGTTTTAAAATTCGCTCCTGAATTTTGCATGTTCGCTCTGCTGTGTCTTTTTGATTTTGAATCTGCAAAACAGATGTAAGAAATTTTAGATAGTCAGTTTCTATAATCATGCCCAGTTCAAACTTTTTTTGAATTACGGACTGTTCTGTAAGAGTTTTTTCTAAAAGCTCCGTTTGAATTTCAAGCTGTTTTTTGGCAATAAGAAAATTGTAATAATCCGTAATTATTTCAGATTCAAATTCCTTAGTGCTCTGCTGATTTTCTTTAAAAGCATACAAAGCCTGAATATTTGAAAGTTCATAGTTCATTTTGCGCGAAACATCAAAAACTTTCTGGTTCAGGCTGAACTGTAATTTTTTTGTTCTTGAATCCGGCGCATTGAAAGAAATTGAATCTGATTCTGAAAAAGAAATGCTTAGCGACGGAATGTATTCCTGAATGTTTACCTTTGCCTTGCGCAGGTTATTAAGAATAAGTTCTTTTTCTATAGTTTTTTCCCTTGCGTTTTGCCTTGCAAATGTTACGGCTTCTTCCGGTGAGTTAAATGTAACCTGCGCACATGCTGTGGCGGCAGAAAAAACTGTCAGAAATAATATTCGCCACGTCATTTCTTTTTTGAATTTCCTGCTGTTTTCTGTTTAAAATATTGATTCAGCGCATCGTTTAAAAATTTCTGCTGAACGGCGGCAGATAAAACAGTCTGCTTTCCGCTTGAATATTCGTTTATCTGGCAGACGTTGCGTTCTGTTTCTTCCTGTAAAAATGCAAATGAAAAGAAAATCGAGTTTACCATTGAAGTCCCTTGCAGATAAGAGCGCTGGGTAACGCTTATTTCAAGTTTTATTATTTCTTCTGAATCTTTATTAAACGGACTTGAATCCAGATAATTTTTTGCAAGAAGTTCAATCTGTCTTGCAACCTGTCTGTCAGGAACCTGGTCAATTACAACCTGTACGTCAGAAAGTTCTACAATTCCAGACTTTACGGCCTGTTCATCGCAGAAGGCGATGCTTTTTCCGCTTGCGCAGGAACAAAGAAGCAGAACTGTGGCTGCCAGAAAAATAAATGAAACAGATTTTTTTTTCATAAAATATCATCTCCATTTTTTACATGACGGATTGCGTTTTCTAAGTTTTCAGGATGAATGGAAAGTGCTTTAGCCTTTTCAAGGTAATCTAATGCACGTTCCCTAAGACCAAGTGTTATCCAGATTGACGCCAAATCTATAAAAACCCTGCTGCTTTCATTCAAGGTCTGTTCAGCCTGCTTTTCCATTGAAATCCTAAGGTTAAAATTTTCCTGTTTTTCTGCAAGAAGCGCATAAAGATAAAAAATGCGCCAGTCAGTTGAATTAAATTCGGTTTCACGATCCAGCAGGACTTTGGCTTCTTCAAATTTGCGGTTTTGAAGAAGAATCCTTATTTTCCATATACGCGCTTCCGTAAAATCAGGCACTTTTTTACAAAGAGTTGAAATTGTTTTTTCAGCATCTTCATTCTTATCCGTAAAATAAAAAATCTTGGTTTTTAAAAGACTTGCCTGATAAAGTTTTTTGTTGCAGTGCAATGCCTGTTCTGTAAAATCCAGTGCTTTGGAAAAATTCTTTTCTGAATATGAGCTCACTGCCATCAGATAAAGTTTTTGAGCATTTTCTTTTCTGTTTATCCGTCCGTCCAGATTAGTTTTTGTGCACGACATACAAAAAAAGATGAAAAACACTGTACCGAGGACACCACAGATAGCAAACCCGATTGCAATAAAAAACTTGTGTAAAAACAAATTTCCTGCCGGAAGATTTAATAACCGAATCCTTTTCATAGCTTTACTCTTTTATTGCGTCAGACTTTGAATTTTCTGCAATTAGCTGTGATTTTTTTTGCAGATATTTGTAGACGGAAAAGTCAGATTGTATTTGAGGAAAGTCCGTACCGTTCAAAATGGCTTTTATGCACTGGCATCCGTTTAATATTTCCTGCGTGTATGGTTTTCCGTTTGATTCTGTTTCAAGTTTTTCTATATTTTTAAGAAAAGCATTGTCTGCGGAAGTTTTATCTTTTTCATCCTGAATTAAACTTGAGTGATATTCATAATCAAGATAGGCCAGTAATACAGATTCAAAATACCTGCTGTTTTTTTCGTAGACTGCTGATGCAAACTGCCCGAGACCAGGAAAGTAGGGAAAGTTCTGCATGTAATAATCAAGTATGGTCTGGCATTTTTCTGTATCTCCCAGTTCTGCAAGAAACACCATGTAAACCCGAGCGTCATCTGAAGTCATATATTGACTGACTTTGTTAAATGAATAATCAAATAAATCAAGGATTTCCTTTATTTTATCTTTATCCTGTGAATTTTCAGCGGAGTTTTCAATACTTGTGTTCAACTGTGCAAGAAGAATCCTCGCCATTAAAAATCCATAGCGTTCTCCAAACGGCTTTATTTTGTAAGCGTTTTCTGCATAGGTTTTTGCAAGGTCAAGGTTGCCTTCATAAAAATTAGCGGAAGCAAGCTGACCAAGCTGGCGGCAGTCGTATTCTGCTTTTGCCTGCGCTTTGGCATTATTACAGGAAGAAAAACTGATTAAAATTGCCATAACAGAGAAAAATCCAATTAGTTTTTTTAACTGATAAAAATTTTTCAAAAAAATTGATTTTTTTGCTTCCATTTTTTTCAAACCTCGGTTATTATTCAAAATAAAGTAAAGGTCGTTTATTTTATTTTTTATTGACGGTATAGTCCAAAAATATACCAGTTATAAATTAAAAGCAACCTTTTTTTAGAAAAATCTCTAAAAACATGGTTAATAATTGGCCTTAATATGTATTTTATGCACTTTTTTTAAGGAAATTTTAAAAAAAATTATTTTTTTTTCGTTTTTTTTCAAAAAGATTGCATGTTTTTTCGACTCGAGACCAATAGTAATGTTCGATGACAAATTATAAAAACGAGGTGTAAGATGAAAGAGTTATTAAACAAGTTAGTTTCAATTGTTTTACTTGCCGTTTATGCCGGAAGCTTTGTATGTGCATCAGAAATTCCTTCTGCGATGCAGAAAAGCCAGATTCGCCTTGAACATTATCTTGACCGTGCCTCCCTGGAGCGCAGCGAAGAAAACTGGATAGAAACGGCAGAACGCGGACTTAACGAAGCTCTTTTGCTTTGGGAAAGTGAAAATCTTACTCTAAAAGAAAACGAATCAGGCTGGCAAGAAGGCCGCGAAAACGCCGAGAACATATTTAAACAGAGTATCAGTGCCGCCTATGAAAAATGGCTTTCAGATAAGCTTACAGAAGAAATTCAGGGCAGGGCAACTGCAGAACTTAAAAAACGCATAAGTCAGGCTGCAAAAGAACGCATTGCAAACGGCTTAGATCCTGAAAGTGCGGCCGCAGAAGAAGCTGAATGGAATGAAAAGACAAATCAGATAATCGAAGAATATCTTGCAGAACTTGAATCAGAAAATTCTTACACATCTTCGATATTCAGTCAGGAATTTTCAGAAAGCCTTAAAAATGATGCACTTCTTATAGCAGAAAAAGAAGGCCGCATGATGCTTCTTGAAATATTATATGACCAGAAATCAAGCAAAAGCCTTACTGAACAGGATGCAGCAAAGGCAATTGCACAGGAAATAGCAGAAGAAACAGGAACTAAAACAAGACAGGAAATGGACCGTCTTTTTGAAAGTCTTGAAGTTCAGGTTGAAAAAAGCGGAAAAGAAGGAGAAATTGCCGTAACAGATGACTGGGTTGTAAAATTTAAGGAAGAATTCAACAAAGGTCTTTCTTTATGGGAAACGGCAGAAACTGAATTTCTTGCAAAACGCAGTGAATGGGAAAAGAATGCAAATAAAACCTATTTGGACGGAGAGACAGAATGGCAGTCTGCACGCGAAATTCTTTTGCAGAAACGTACTGAATGGGAAAAATCCATAGAACAGAAGCTTAAAACAGCACAGGAAAAGTTTAAAAGCGAAACAGAAGACTATTCAAGGCAGATAAACGAAGCTCTTACAGAATATGCAGCAGTTCTTGAAGAAAGTTCATCAAGAAAACAGTATCTGGCACAGACAGAAAGCGAAGTATATAACCGTGCAAGAAGCCTTGCCGTAAGCGCAAAAGAAGGCGTTGAAAACTGGGGTGTGTTGTGGAGCGAACGTTACCGGGGACTGTACAGTTACTGGAAAACAGCCGTGCCGGATGAATTAAATGCGATTCTTGCCGCAAATAAAAATGCCGGTGCAAAAGTCTTTAATGTAAAAAACGTAAATGATGATACCATAGCAAAAATTTCCGGGCAACTGGAAGATTTTAAACGAAAACACATTTCAACAACAATAAATCTTTTTAACAGTAAATATTCAGAAGTAAAAAGAATTGAGCAAGAAAAACTAAATTACTTAAATAAACAGATAAAAAACTATGTAAAGGCAAAATTACCAAATGGAAATGGATATTATGCATATAAAACAACTGATGAACGGCTCAGTGTAAATTCCTCTATAGCTGATATAAAAAGATTATCAAATGCAATAAAAAATGATTCAACAAGTAGTTTCTGGAATTATTGGTCTTCCGGTGATGATAGCGGCGAAGAGTTTGATGATTCTGGATATAGATGGTTCTGTAATAAAGTAGACGAAGCTTGTTCAATATTAATAACCTATAAGGGATATCACGAACAACTTGATGAATTTCAAAATATAGATAAGGAAATAAACGAATATTTTGATCAGAATGACTATAAATCAATACAGGAATATACAGAAAGACTTTATTCAACAAACCTGATTACAAATGCTGTAATAATTTATGACCACGACTTAAACAGCTGTGCAGAATTAGTCAACTGGCTTACAACCGCCAAAAACAGTTTTGAACAGGCAAAACAGGCACAGCAAATCCTATACGAATTAAGCATATCAGACGGCGAGTTCTTAAGCGAACTTGAACGGGAAGTAATAAAAGCACGGGCAGAACTTGAATCAGCCCGTGAAGAAAAACTGATTGCAGACGCATTAAACGAATATGCAAGTACAACAGACTGGACGCGCGAATCAAGCGAGATAACCGCGCAGAACCTGACAGATGCGAAGGCAACCTATGACAGGGCCTTTGAAGAATACGAGCGGACAGCTGCAGGTCTTGACGAATACGGAAACAACATAGAAAAAGCGCAGAGAGACATGGATAAAGCCCTTGCAGAACTTGCTGAAGCTCAGGAAGAAATGGAGAAGGCTCGTACAGCCTATGATGCTGCAATGGCAAGTTTTATAGGCGTAAGCTGCCAGACTGTAAGCCTTCAGCTTGTATATCTTATAAACTGCTGGAAAGAAGCCAAAGAAACGATATCTGAAAAAGAAGCGGAATATTACAGGAACATAAATAAAGATAAGCTTGAAAAAGAGAACAAAGATTTTGAAAACACCCTGAAAGATTACAACACCGCTCTTGAAGCAAAAATCATTGCCTTACAGAGCATTGAACAGAGTGAATTAAAAGACGGCTATGCACAAGCCCTTGTAACAGGCATTACTCAGGATGAAAAAGCGGCGGAACTTGCGCGTACTGTTGATGAAATATATAAAACAGAGTTTATCGGCCAGGAATTTGATGAAGAAACCATTGCAGAACTTATTACAGGCGAAGAACTTCTTGACGAAGAAATAAGGCAGAATGCAATTGCAGAACTTGAAGCTTTAAACGAAGAAAACCGCACGATATTTGAAGAAGAAAAGAAAGAAAGCCTTGCTGAAGCAGAAAAGGCATTAAAAGAAAGGCTTAAATACTTAGTCCGGCTTGAAAAAATAAGGAGTGCCGGAGCAAACGAAAACGCTGAAGACTATGAAACACTTACAGAAGAATACAAAACGGAAATTTCAAAACTCTTTACAGATGAAGAAGGCATAATAGATGAAGAAGAGCTTGAAAACGTATGGAAGGACATAGAAAAAGAAATAGAAGCAGTGTATGCCGACGGCGGTGAAAATTCCAGAACCGCATTTGATAAGCGAAACAAAGAAAACCTTTTAAAAACAATTGCCATAATCGAAGAAAATGCAGCAGATCCTGCACAGGCAACGGCATATTCCTATGATGCAGTCCTTGAATATGCAAAGGAAATAAAGCGCGCCGCATTAAAAAGCGGAATCCTGTACGGAGCAAAGGCAGAAAACTATATAAGATTATACCTTGAAACAGAAGCATACAGGCATTTTGCGCTTGCAAAGTCTGTCGGAGCAGAAACAGAAGAGATAAACGCATTAAAGACAAAATATTCTGCCTTGCTGGAAGAACTTCTGCCGCTCAGTACAAAAATAGATGCAGGAGAAGCAGGTGAAGATGAAATAAGGGCAGCCTCTGACCTTGAAATACAGATACAGTTTATTTCTGCCTTAATAATATTTACCGAAGAAAAAGACAGCGACTGGGCAGAACGCCTTACAGAAGCAGGATTGTGCAACGAAGTTAACATAAGCGAAAGCGACAGGGACGGAATGTCAAAAATACTGCCTGTAAAAACGGAAAAAACATTATCTGACTATGAAAGCCGCCTTGCAGTGCTTCTGGACATGATGAAAGACACGACAACGGCATCATGTACTGTAGATGAAGCAGAGCTTTTAAAATACAGTGAAGCATTAGAAGAACTTGCATCAAGAACCGAACAGATAAAAAGTTCCTGTGAAGAATACGAACAGTTTAAAAGCGCAGACACAATCGGAAATGCGGCAGCAAAACTTGCAGTGTATACACAGAAGCAGCAGGAAACAGAAGAAGCAGAATTAAGATACCTTGCAGCAGCAGAAAAAGTACAGGATGCCTGCGAGGCATATAACGCCAAAAGTGAAGAAATAGCTGCGGCCTACAAGGCACTGGACGACAGGCGGCTTGAAAAAAGAATTGCCCAGACCGTTTCTGACTGGTCGCAGAGCGTATACCTTGAAAACATGGGCGTAACCGAAGAAGAAAACTACCTTACGCCAAAGGAAAGGGCATCTAAGGCGGACTTTGCATATAAAAAGGCACAGCTAAGCCTTGCTGTCCTTGAAGAAGTTCTTGGAAAAGAAGAAAGTGCTGAACTTTCCTTTGAACTTGATGAAGCGCTTACAGCCTATAAAGAAGCAGATACAAAATACTATTCATCGCTTGTATTAAGATATGAAGCAGAAAAAACATTAAATGCCAAAAAGGCAGAAGTAGAGGCAGCAGAAACGCAGGCAATGAATTTAAGGCTTTCTGCGGTACGCGGAACCTGCTATGAAGAAGAAAGCAAACTTGTATATATAACAAAAAATGAAGACGGCACATACAGCTTTGCACTGCGCAACGGTGCAACGCAGAATGAAGACAACAGTGCAGTACAGCAGGAATATCTTGATAAAAAAACAGTTGAAGTAAAGCATGTAGAACTTGAAACGGCAGAATGGTACACGCAGGCAGAAGAAGACCTGTACCGCTGGTATAGCAATATGATGAAAAGCGGAAGGACTTTTGAAGATGTAGCACTTGCTGCAATGCATGTGCTTGCACAGAAAGGACTTTTGTATCCGAATCCATATATAGACAGCAGTACAAACGGCTATACGACAGGAATTGGCGACCCGCACGGAGTAGGCGCTGACTGGCGTTACAGAGATTATCGTGAAAAATATATGAGACGAGCCTATAATGACATGATGAATGCAGGCCGTGAAAGCGACATAGCAAAGTATCTGTTCTTTGCAGAAACATCAAGCAGCGTGTTCCAGCAGCAGAACGAAGCTTTTTACGTACAGATAATGAAAGAGCGTGCCCTTGACGAAGTTGAAGATGATATGAACAGCATTAAAAACAGGAATACGTTTATCAGGGGAAACAGATGGTTCCGCTGGACAATACGTACTCCAAGAGGCTATGCGGCTGAATCTGCTGAAGACAAGGCCAATTCATTAAAGAAGTCTGCGCGGCAGGCAAAGGATTACAGCCGGAACATAATGGCATCATCAATGAATGCCTCAGAAACCGCATTCAGGGACAAAACGCTCCGCATAGAAGAACTTAACGTAATGAAGTACGGTTCAAAGGAAGTGCCGGAAGGTAAGGTAGCAAAGGAAATCCTTGCAGAACAGATAGGGCTCCTTGTAAAAGATTCAGACTGCGGAATCACAGAAAAGGTAGCAGACCTTACAGGCGTATTGACCAAAGATGAATACATAGACGTATATGAAGCACTGGACGAAATAGAGCATAACCTTTTATTTGCAAGAAGCGATGCATGGACAGCACTTTCAGCGCAGTCACAGAAAGACAACGTAAAGCAGAATGCGAATGCAGCTTTATATGAATCAGCTGCCCATACCGGAAAAATAATAGATGAAGCAACGCAGAAAGAGCTGAAACGGCTTGCAAACCTTGCAAGTGACAGAACGCTAAGCATACAGGAAAGGCGTGAAGCAGAACGCCTGTACGACGAGCTGTATAAAACAACCGTAGAAAACGAAGCAGAACTTGAAGCGCGATTAAAAGAGCTTGCAGAAAGCACATACGGCAGGGGAAGCTACAACAGCGAAACATTATATGATGCCCTTCTAGCCCACCACGCAGACTACACGAACCTTGATAACCGTGCAGAGTTCTTAGTAGATGAAAACAGGCTTGAGGAAAGCTACTACCAGAATGCAATCGGAAGCTACATGGAAATGACTGCAGGCTATGAGGCAGAAAAGAATGCGCGGCTTGTTGCATCCTACAGGGCAGAACTTGAAGAAAGCCTTAACCGCCTTGCAGGTGAAAAGCTTGACGTAATAAGGCAGATAGAAGATACGGTACAGGCGGCAATTACCCAGTGGGACAAGGCAGAAGCCAAGATCCGCGTGCAGTACAACAGCTGGAAAAGAGATTTCCTTAAAGAATATAAGGAAAAGGCAGATGAATGGGCTTCAAGCTATGAAAAGTTTGCAGGAGACAAGCAGGAATGGGTAAATGCGATGTACCTTGCAGGAAGCGGCAGTGCAGACTTTAAGGAAATAAGTGCAGAAAAGGCAGTAAAAGACGCAGTTGCAAAGGCAGGACTTGTATCTGAAATGACAGGCGATGCAGTAAACGCAGGAACTATAGTAAGTGAAACACTTGCCTTGACGAGCCTTGAAAGCCTTATGGCAAACTTTACCAGCCTTGAAAACCGCATGGACGAGAAGAGCATGGCAATACTTACGAAAAAGTCAGCAGGAAGCGGAAGTACAGGTATAGGAGACATAGCAAGGGCAAACCTTGCAGTACGCAAGGTAGAAAAGCAGCTTGAAGAAAATGCAGCACTGCTTGCCGCCTACAGCGTAAAGGAATACCTGATAGAAGCAGGAAAAAACATCGCAGCGCGAATCAAGCAGAATAATGACGGTATGGCTAACTGGGAGCAGAATTTAGTACTTAATGCAGGCTACACTTACAGCAGAAACAGAATACACAGAAACGCCACAACCGGAGCAAGTTTATTTGCCGTACATTATTCAACGCAGGAAGTGCACCCGTACCAGGACTTTGAAGCAACAGTGCCTGTAGTAAGCGTAGACGTAGACGGACTTACAGGACTTGGAGCTAACGCCGTAATGCTTGCCCTAAACCAGATAAAAGGCGAGCTTGCAGACTTTGAAAAGAGCATATTCGGTGAGCAGATAGAAACAAAGGCGAAAGACGCTGACGAAGAAAAAGAGATAGAAAAAAAGAAAAAACGGTTTGCGGAGCTACAGGCCATAGGCTATAATAACCTTAACGTGAAAAGGCAGGATGAATATAACCAGTTAGCAGCCGCATTATACACGACAGAAGGCGGCCGCTTTGCAGAGCACACGGGCAAAGCCCCTGTATGGATTGACAACCGCGACCCTTCAAGAAGCCGGAACCACAACATAAAGGTAGCAGGAAGCGGCGAAATCGGTGAAATCATGCTTGACTTTGAATGGAACGACATGAAAGAAAAACAGGGCTGGGCAGAAGTCGCACTGCCTATGTGGGAAAAGAAGCTCTGGAACAGTTCCAGCGCACCGACGTTAAGGGCTGTGGCTGATGTAGCTTCAAATATTGCAAGTGCCGTAGTAGCGGCAGTTCCCGGCGGAGCTGTAGTTGCACCGTTTGTAGCATTGACAGATGACCTTCTTATGGCAGGCTTGGATTACGGACTTGGCTACAAGGACGGTATGGATGTAGGAAAAGAACTGGGCCGCAAAGCCGCGGTAACGGCAATAAGTACATATACCGGAGCCAAGTTTGCAGGAATGGGCAACCAGGTATTGCAGACGGCAACAATCTCATCAATAAACACCACAGCAAGCACGGCATTATACAGTACAAGCCTTTCTGATTTTAGAAACAGCATTTCGACATACAGTACATGGAATTCTACTGTTACAAGCACGATTGGTGCAGGCGTAACAAGTGCTTTGGGTAAAATAGACCTGAGGGACGGCAATGCGCACAATCTTGCAAGCAATACTTTTGATACAAAAAATATAGCTGCATTTAATTCCAAGGTGGGAGACCTTACAGCCGCAGCCCTAGACTACAAGCTGACCGGAACTACTACATTTAATGTACTTGATGTAGCAGACTTAGGCTTGTCTGTTATAAATAAAAGGGCAAAAGAAGACGGCTCTGGTGGATTTATAGATTCCATAACAGGAGAGAAAACTACAAAAAAAATAGGCGTTCATAAAGGCATCCTTGAACTGACAATTGGCGGTGACAATTCAGGTGTACACCTTGGCTCAGGCGGCTACAATATAAGCTACGGAACAATCGCATCTACAGTTGCAGGGTTTACGGAAGCAGCCAAGGTAGCTGACTGGAAGTATAGCAGCATTGAAAAAAGCAGTACGCTTAACAGTATAAATATGCTCAGCTACACAACTGCTGGAGATAATCAGACTCTTGCAAAGGAAATATGGGGCGGTGAAAAGAAAGTAGAATATATAGATACTTCTGCCGGAGTGCAAGGTACGCAGAATTCAAAAGACACAATCTATATAAGTAATACGCTTCTTGGTGGTAAAAAAGAAGGAGCAGGACAGAGAGCTTCTATATTAAGCCATGAAAATGTACATATAAAAGAGCATAAAGAAAATAAAGGTTATGACGAATTTCAGGCACGTCTTGCAGGCTATGAAACTTATGCTGACCTGCAGCAAGGTTTTGGACTTACAGGTGCTGGATATGAAAATGTTACGGATATTGCCTATATGACAGATTATTATAAGCAATATGGACAGGAAGGTGTGTTTACAAAACTGTTCTTCGGAGATGCTTTTGCAAAGGAAAATAAAGAAAATTATTTTGCACGTAATGGCGGGACAGGCTGGTATCAGAGAGGAAATATTTCTGAGAAAGATGTAGCTTTGGCTATGGGCTATGACGAAGAAACAGTAAGGAAATTTAATCAGGATAACTTACAAAATGCATATAATCGATATGTTGAGAAAAATAAACTGGCTAATAAAGAATTCGAAGATTATGACGTTTTTATAAAAGATGAAAAATTATTAAACGCTGCTGGTTATTCAGAATTAAAATATGATTCTATTTATTCAGCAGGCTGCACAATGGCAACAGCAGCTTATTTTGCTTATGATTTGTCAGGCAATCTATATTCGTTTTCCGAAGTTAATGATCTTCTGAAATCAGAAGATACAAAAGCCAGAACGGAAAAAAATATTGAAAAGACTATATTTTCCGAAGATGCTAATAATGGAAATCAGTTGAATCTTATAGGAATTGGAAATCAATATGCAAATGCTGTAAATGCACTGGCTGGTTTTAAAGCAATAGATAGTAAGGCTATGTCTTTTGTTTCAGGAAATGGCTCTATTGCAAATGTTCTTTCATTTTATAATGATATTCCAAAACAGGAATATATTTCCCATGTAAGGATTTCATCTGCTGTTGATCCTGTAAAGTATCCGAATGCTCATAGTACAATCTTTCAAGGTTTGAATTATACCTATAATGGTACTGATAGTAATCCAATAGTTTCGATGAATGTTCTGGATCCTATTTCAGGATTGAAAACCATTGATATTAACAGGGTATATAGAGCGGATGTTTATAAAGTTCTTGAACGTAGAAATTATAATAATTTTGTAAAATTACCAAATAATAGCTACGGTTTAAGATACAGTATGGGAGAAAGGAAATAACTATGAAAAGAATAATTATTTTTTTGATCCTGTGCAGTATTAATGTATTTCCATTTTATTCTCAAGAAATAGATTCATTTGAGCTTGATAGGTATCGTTGGCGAAAAGCTAAAACAGGTGAATTTGTATTTATTGAACCTGCGAATAAAAATATTTCTGAAACTTGGTATAAAATTCTTTCTCATTGTTCTGGGAATGAGTTTGTTACATTTAATATTTTTCCGTTTAAGGATAATGATAAGCCTTTTGACAGAGTACCTCTATATGGTTTCGAAAAAATGTCTTTTTATATTAAATTGGATAAATCAGAGGGACTACAGGGAAGATATAGAGCAACATCATCTTTGGATATAGATTATTTTGAAATAAAAGAGATTACTGAAAAACAATTTATATACAAAATAGATTTACCAGATTTTACTTGTGGTGAACATCTTTTATATCTAAAAGATGGAAAACTTAGGAGTGATTCGACTTTTGGTATTTGGAAAAATTTCTTTTTCGATGAACTTATAAAAGTTGATCGTTCTGAATCATTTTATATCGCCAATAATTTTCAAAACAAATTAGATGATAGATTTTCAATTTCTGTAACTGATTATGATGATGTTTATAAAAAGCTTACAGTTATAACAGAAAATGGAAATTATGATATTTATCCTAATGAATTTTTTCTTGAGGAAGGAGAAGACTGTTTATTGCGAGGGAAAAAATTGCTTTATAGTAAGGCTGATTTTAATTCTCCGCTAGATACAACTTTAAAGACTCAGACTGTGATGATTTTAAGGAAAGAAAAGGAATGGATTTTTGATGATAATCTATATACTATTTGGGTAAAAATAAAATTACCAGATTCAAGAATTGTCTGGGTAACAGGGAAGTCCTTATATAAGGAATTAAAGTAGTTATTTTTCTTGGCTAACAACTTTCCAGGGCGGTACGGGGGCATTTGTCGCGAACCAATTCCGCACCCGTTAGAAGGGGTAGGCCGCAACAAAGTGCGGCCGAGGGGAAGATATGCCCCTTTAAAGAATAGAACAGGTGGTAAGTAATGAAAAAATCTTTATTAGTATTATTTTATTTTATTTGCTACATGGTCTTGTAAAAAAAATAATGAAACAACAAATGATAAAGATATAAACATAAATGATTTTTTATTAGATGTTAGAGAAACAGATTGTCAGAAATTAAAAGATTTAATGAAGGGAAAAAGTTTCTTCAAGGCATTGTATTCGCATGCTTTTTCTATAATAGAACCTAATAAAGGGAGAAAACCTATTGGAGTTATATCATTCCATTCAATTGATAATACAAATTTCTTCATTTGGTATGAAAAGTATAATGAAAAAAATAAAATGCATGAATGTGAAGATGTTCAACAGATAATAAGAAAGGATAGTCTAGTGTTTATACGTGAAATTTCTACACGAAGACCTCAAAAAGAATTTATTTGGGGATTATATTTTTATGATATGAATACAAATTTAATACCTGATAAAAAGTATAAACCTCAGTATCTTGTTGATTTTTCATATGATACACAGACTTTTTCCATAAAAGAGAATAAGGAATACTATATATTAAATTCTTTGTGATTATTAAATTGATATTATGATTGCTTACGGGCGTTACGGGGGCATTTGTAGCAAACAAATTCAGCCCCCGTTAGAAGGGGTAGCGAAAGACAGCTTGCAGGCTGAAGCGAAGGGTAGGCTCAACGAGCACGAAAGTGCAAAGTTTCAAGAGAGACTTGCCCTCTTAAAGAAACAGGTTGAAACATCAGACGGTAAAATCGGCTGGGTATACGGCAAGTATCTGGATGTAGAAGAATAGTTTTTGTGTACGCGAATAAAAGCCAGTATAGAAAAACGTCGAGCATAGCTCTCCTCGACGCAACGGTGCGGTGCATACACCGCTTCGGGCAAACCGTTGCTTCTTACCGGTCTGAATAAAATGGTATTTTATCAAACCGACACGCGAGG
>JAEEWW010000004.1 GCA_016287815.1 Treponema sp.
GGAGTGTACTATAAAGGAACTTGCAGAAGCGATTGCTTCTGTTGTATATGAAGATGTTGCTTCTACTGGACGTACATGCCGCATGGGATGGGATACGACAAAGCCAAATGAAACACCTCGTAAGCTATGCGATGTTACACACCTTAATGAACTCGGCTGGAAGGCGAGGGCTTCTTTAAAGGAAGGTATTCGCATTGTTTATGACGATTTTTTACATGGAGATGTTCGAAAATAGTTTTCTTATTGAATGCTTGGATTTTTTATAATATAATCTAATTTATGCTTCTCTATCTTGCTTTTAAGAATATTATCTCGAAGAAAAGTTCCTTCGTTATAATTTTTTTTATTGCTTTTGCGGTTATGCTACTTGTAATTACAAATGCTGTTTTTGACAGCACTGAACAAGGTGTTCAGGAGACTTTTGTTTCAAGTTTTACAGGAGACATTGTTATTCGCCCTGAATATAAGTCTCCTTTGTCGCTTTTTGGTGATGAGACTCCGGTTACAGGCAGCCTTACAAAACTTCCGAATCTGATTCCATAGGATGAGATTTATACTTATCTTTCAAATCATCCTTCAGTTACAGATCTTGTTCCACAGGTTTCAGGAATGGCTGTTTTGGAAAGCGATTCAGAAGATACAAAATGCTACATGTTTGGAGTTCCTGCTTCTAAGTACTTAGAGCTTATGACTTCAATTCGTCTTATAGACGGCAAGGCCTGGGCTGATGGCGAAAAGGGAATCATGCTTTCAAGACCGTATGCAGAAAAAATGAAGGTTAATGTAGGGGATACCCTGCAATTTGAAATCAGCGAAGGATTTTCGTCTCGTATCCGTTCAGTAACTCTCAGCGCAATTTATGAATATTCTGTTGAAAATGCGGTTCTAGAAAAAATTGTTCTTACAAATCCAGAAACGGTTCGCGCAATCATGGATATGTCTGATTTATCATCGGCGGATAAAATAGATATTTCCGATGACATGGAAAAAATGCTCTCAGACTTTGATATTGATTCATTTTTTTCTGACGCAGAAGATATAAGCGAGGGGATTAAAACAGAAGAAATTGCTGTTTCGGATGCGGATGCTGCAGCTTTGGAGAATAGTTACACAAATTCATCATCATGGAATTTCTTGATTTGCCGGATTGATAATCCTAAAAAAGTTAAAAAACTTGTCAGATCATTAAATAGAGCTTTTAAAGAAAATGACTGGCCATGCGAAGCTGTAAACTGGCGTAGTTCTGCTGGAAACACTGCTTTTTATCTTTATATTCTTCGTCTTATACTCAATATCGGTATTATTATAATTCTCGGTGCAGGTTTTATAGTTGTAAATAATACTCTTGTAATAAATGTTCTTGACCGTATCCGCGAAATCGGTACAATGCGGGCGATAGGAGCAAACAAACGCTACATCACGAAGGTATGCGCTTCTGAAACATTGATTATGGCTTTCATAGCTGGAATTTTAGGCTGTGTTTTCGGTGTAGTTGGTTCTTATGTTGTGTCAGCAATGCACATCACTTTTTCAATCTCTTTCATCATCCAGCTTTTTGGAGGAACGGTTCTGCATACTACAGTTTCTCTTCCTAATCTGCTTGGGGCTTTTTCACTTTCCATTTTCATTGGTCTTATTGCCTGGATTTATCCGCTTATCAATGCTATCAGGGTTAATCCCGTTGAGGCAATGCAGGGGGCAAAATAATGTATCAGACTATAATTGCGCTTCGCTCGCTTATTTATCGAAAAAAACAATATGTGAGTCTTTTTTTTGTCTGCATGGCAGGAGTTGCAATTTCCCTTGCCTCAATAGCGATAAGCAATGGAATGATAAAGTCACTCAATCAAAAGGCAAAAATATACTACGGTGGTGATATTGCGCTTATGTGCTCGGTAAATGATGACGGACTTAATATCTATGATTATGATATGCATGTTGATGCAATAAAGTCTGTTCTTCCAAAAGATGCAATAGTCAGTCCTCGTATGGATTTTGATGCCCGCTACTCATCTTTTTATTTTGAAGGAGTTCAGGCTCTTCAAAATGTTATTAAAGGTATTGATTTTAATACCGAAAAAGATTTAATTTCAAGTTTTACCTTTGTAGACGGTGGAATTGATGGAATGGATGATTCTAACGGAGTACTCATTTCTTCTCCGATTGCAAAAATGCTCAATGTTCATGTGGGTGATGAAATCACTTTTCAGTTGGAAACAGTTGATAATTATTTGAATACTGTGCAAGTGGAAGTAAAGGGAATCTTTCAAGATTCAAGTGTTTTTGGTATGTACACTTCTTATATGGACTTTGAATTTATCCGTGATACATACGGTCGTCCCAAAAATTATGCAAACCGGATCTGCGTTAACTTTCCTAACCGGACTGTTTCTGAAAAAGAACTTCATGATTATTATGATTCTCTCTCAAAAGTTCTTAATATGTTTCCTTGGGTTGATGATAAAAACGATTACATTGATGCAACAGATAACTTTAAGATTGAGACATGGGGATTTATCCCCTTAAGTGCAAATCTAAATGATGTGGAAATTATGGAGCTGGCGATGGATGCGATTATTACGTTTATTGTCGCAATCCTTACTCTGATAATCATCGCCGGAATAGGAAGTACTTACCGCGTCCTTATAATGAAACGCATTACTGAAATAGGAATTTACATGGCTGTAGGAATGAAAAAACACTCTATAATCAGCACGCTGCTTTTTGAGGCTCTGATTCTTCTTATTATTGGTTGTATAGGTGGAATTCTGCTTAATGCTGTTTTCTGTTCCGTTATTTCTCTTTTTGATTTTTCTTTTATTCCTTCATTTGATATGTTTCTCGAAAAAGGTAACCTTTGCCCGCGGATCGATGTTATTAAGAGTGTAATGGTTATCGTAGCAGTTATAGCCTTTACGGTTCTTGCAGTGTTGCATGCGACACTCAAGTCTATAAAAATCATGCCGGTTCAGGCCCTTGCAATAACTGAGTAGGCTGGGCTTTCACAAGAAGGAGGCGAACCATGAAACTTACTATGTATTTTAAAAAGATTCTTACAAGTGTTTTTATTTTCTCATCATTTTGTCTTTCTGCAAATGCAATTTCTTTATCTGATGCAAAGACGCTGCTTCAGAAAACAGAGAATTCAACTGCATTCTATGAGACTGATTTCAAGGCGGATTACGAAGTTGTTCAGCAAAAGCCGGGCGAGGGCAGAAGAGTTACAAATGCCACAATTTACCGTCGTGATAAATCCCTAAAATGGACTATTCTTATTAAGGCTCCACTCAAGGATAAAGGTAAGGGCTATTTACAGACCGATAATAGCATCTGGTTCTATGATCCTGCTGATAAACGATTCACATTCACAAGTTCAAAAGACAAATTTCAGGGCACCAACGCAAATACATCAGATTTTGCACCTCAACTTTATGCAAAGAATTATGATATCGAATCTGCTGAAGATGTCAAACTTGGCAAACTTGAATGTGTACTTTTTACGCTCAAGGCAAAAGCAAAGAATGTAGATTATCCGACTGTTAAATTATGGGTAACAAAGGATGACGGACTTACCCGTATGAAGGAAGATTATTCTCTTTCAGGCCAGAAGCTGAGGACAACAATCATTCCTTCTTACCAGAAAATCAACGGAGCGGGCGGAAAGCTCTATTGGATTCCTGTAAATATGAGAATTCAGGACAATCTTAAGGGTAAAAAAATCAGCGGTAAACTGGAATATGAAACTACTCTTATTTCAATTTCAAATGCTGCTCTTGTAAAACAAGACGATACTATATATACTAAGCCATATCTTGAACTTATGGCTGGCAATTAAAACGTGTTTTCACCCTTCAAATATTTCTTTATTTTAGTATTTATTTCACTTGTGCTTTCTTCTTCTGCGGTTTTTGCTCAGGAAGAGAGCACAGGTGATGATTATTCTGAGTTTTTTGAAAATGCAGGTGATATCGATGAACCTGTAATAACTGGAGAACCAAATCCGGCAACAAATTATGCTGTTTCTCTTGGTTCTCTTCAATTTCCAATTGAGGTTTCAGGAAAGATGACTTCCGAGCTGGGACTTGCCTATGTCCGGAAGGATACGGAAGAAGATGTTACCGGCTATTTTGATTTTAAAAATTACATTTATTTTACTACACGTCCTGATAAATATCTTGCCCTTAAGGGAACTATAAAATCAAGCCTTCCAGCTGATAGTGATGATGAACTTGATAATCAGTCAAATTATTTCTATGTCTATGAAATCTATTTTGATTATCTTATGTTTGACCGTATATATGTGACGGCAGGTAAAAAAAAGACTGTATGGGGAAATATCCGCCTATTTTCTGACACAAAGGAGTATGAAGGGGATGAAGATGCGTTGTGTACAAATATTCTTTATGACTCCCTTGACCATATGTCCGGTATCATAAAAATCCCTGTAAGCAATCATACTTTTACAGGGCTTGCAATGTACCGTGGAGGAACAGGAAATGATTCACCTGGAACAAAGGATATGTCTTTTGCTGGAAGTGCTGAATTCATTTTCTTTAACACTTCGATTAATTTTATCGGAAGACGATTCCCTATTAAAGATAGTGAAATTGTACTACAAAAGCCTGAACTTCATAAAAACTCGATACTTGGCCTTGAACTTAAACGAACGATTTTTGGGTTTGATATTTATGGACAGGGACTTGGAAAGCTTTCAGAAAATGAAGACGCATCTCTCAGAAAAGTATTCAAATCAAAGTTTGACGATTTGACGGCCTTTGAGAAAATTATTTCAACCGGCGGAGTTTACCGGATGTGGACTGGCAAAACTCCTTATTTTGGATTTAATTTTGAATTTCAAAATATTTATACCCCTGAACCAGAAGAAGATAAAAAGTTTTTTGTAAATCGCTTTGCAAGCTACATGGGAATTGCGAAGCTTGGACCAAATAAAGATATCAGCATTGGTGTTCAGTGGAATAATAATATTACCGAAAAGACTGGCTTTGTAAAGCCGGGTATTAACTTTTCAAAAGTTCTTCCTCACTGTGACTGGCGTTTTGGCGCAAAATATGAATACGGCTACGATGAACTGGTCAAAGGTTATTCAACAAAGCTTACTCTGGGAACATATATCACGATTTCAATGGATTACTAAGTTATTCGTTTTGAATTTTACCGTCTCTGATTTTTATGACGTGATCTGAGAGGGCAACGATTTTAGGATCGTGAGTTGAGAATACAAAGGTTGTCTTTAATTCCTTATTGAGCTTTTTCATCAAATCAAGAATTTGGTCACCGTTTTTAGAGTCAAGGTTTGCTGTCGGCTCATCAGCAAGAATAATAGGAGCTTTGGTAACAAGTGCGCGGGCAATTGCAACGCGTTGACGTTGCCCACCGGAAAGTTCTGAAGGCTTGTGATTTTTCCAATCGGAGAGGCCCACTGTCTCAAGAAGAAATGCTACCCAATCCCTTTTTTCGTTTGCAGAAAGTGTAGCGTTTGCAACGGATTTTCCAAGCGAAAGAGGAAATTCTACATTTTCCCATACATTTAGAACGGGTATTAAATTAAAGGTCTGAAATATAAATCCTAAATGAGCCCGGCGAAGCTCAGTGAGCTTTGAGTCGATTTTGAATGGCACTTTTTTTGATTTTTCGAGATCGATTCCCTTGTAAACATCAGTTCCTTCAAGGATAATTGAACCTGAATTCGGCAGGTCTATAAGACCAATCATATTGAGAAGTGTAGACTTACCAGATCCGGAAGGACCAGAAAGAGCTGCAAATTCGCCTTCTTCGATTTTAAAGGAGGCATTGTCTACCGCTTTAACCTGTACCTTATCCATCTGATAGACTTTGCTAACATTTTTAAGTTCGATTACTGCCATATCGGATTAATTATACACTTTTTTTTTATTTGCGACAATGTTATTTTTTATTATTATAAATGCATTGTACTTTTCTTCCAAAACACACTAATATTACCCTATGACACAAAGCATACGGTACAAGATGGCTCATAAAAAGGATTTTGGAAAAGAGAAAATAGAAATCCTTTATGAAGATTCCTATCTTATGATTGTATTAAAGCCTTCTGGCATTCTGTCTGCGCCGTATCCTGGAAGCAGGGCAAAGACTGTTCTTGATATTGTTGAACTTATAATGCGGAAAAAAGGCTCTTATTCTAAAAACCACAAACCATTGATTGTTCACAGGCTTGACCGCGATACTTCCGGGGTTATGATGCTTGCAATGACAGAAGCCGCTCAGAAAAAGATAATGGAAAACTGGCATCAAATGGTCACTGAACGCCTTTACCGTGCGGTTGCGGAAAATCCGCGATATGGTCATTGTGAACCGTTGCTAGAAAGCGGCATAATTGATTCTCCACTGGCATATAATTCCCACAATATCGGATTTGTTCCTGAAGAATCTTCAAAGCCTCGTACTTCTGCGTTAAAGATTAAACGCCGTTCGATAAAAGCCGAAAAGGACGGAATTTTAAGTCGCAGAGGAAATAGAGAAACTTCAATTTACGAGCGAAATCTTGAAATAAAAAACGGAAAGGCTGTTTTTAAGACAATAAGTGCTCTGACTCATTATAAAGTAATTGCACGTGGTAAAAACCACACTTTGTTTGAATTAAGCCTTGATACCGGGCGAAAAAATCAGATTCGTGCACACTTGGCAAGTAAAGGCTATCCTTTAGCCGGAGATGAAAATTACCGGGCTAAAACAGACCCGTTCGGACGGCTTGCATTACACGCACGTACTTTGGAATTTGACCATCCTTTTACAGGTGAACATTTAAAATTTGAAGTTCCTGAGCCTGATGAATGGCTTGAATATGTACAAAAGCGAAGTATATAATTATTTTGCTTTATGCAGTAAAATGTTGTATAATTAAGTATAATTTAAAAATGTATTCTGCTTTTATGCGGAAATCTATAGGGGGAGTTTATGATAAACTTAAAAGGATTATTATGTCTGGCAGTTGCAGGTGTTGCTGCTGCAGGTCTTTTTGCAGAAACAATTACACTTCATTGGGGTAGTAATAGTTATACATTTCAGACAGAGACACCTTCTGCAGCAAATACAGTTCAGGTTCCGGCTGAAGTTTTTAAACTTATCCAGCAGAATCAGGCTCAAATTGAAGCAGCCTTGCAGAATTACAGCGTAACTACCACGGAGATTAATAATGCTGCTCCGAAAATCAAAGAAGCATATGCTAAACTTCAATCTGAGTATGGTTTTGAAACAGATGCTCCTATTACAACAGTAACAAACGGTCTTAACGGCTTTTGTAATGATCTTTGTGACAGCCTGCCGAACTCTCAGACTCAGCAGAATGTTTGGGCTGAGGCATGGATTGGAAAACTTTTTCCGTTTCCGCATTTAGGCTTTGGTATAAACGCCGGTGTTTCCAAAATGGAAATTACTGCCTTAAAAGATGCGGCAAAAGCTCTTTCTATTGACGTAAAAGATTTGAAAGACAGTTATGTACTTCCAACTGTAACCGCCGATGTACGCTTAGGCGGTATTGTGTTCCCGTTTGATGTTGGCCTTACGGCAATGTCAATCGATACTTCAAAAATCGGTTCTATGGAATCTGCCATGGATCCTGTAAGTTTTGATTTCTTTACAGTTGGCGGTGATGTTCGTTATGCAATTATGCAGGGTGGCGGCATAAGACCAAAAGTTTCTGTAGGCGGCGGTTTTTATTATACTGACGGTTCTGTAAATGTAAACGATGATGATGCAAAGGCAAGCTTGAATTTTAATTCAACAACGATTTTTGCTTCTGCGCAGGCTTCTGTAAAACTTATCTGCCTTGTCCCTTTTGCAGGTGCTCGTGTATTGTTCTCTAAATCAAAGGTAGACTGGAATGTTGATGCAAAATGGGACAGAATCTTTACAGGCGAAAGTCCAGAGATTGCAGATGTTGCAAAGTGGGGAATTATGCCGTCTAAATTCGCAGGTTCCGGAGAGTCCGACTTTTTTGAAGATATAAAACCGCAGATTTTCGGGGGTGTAGGAATTGACCTTCTGATTCTTAATGTTACTGCAAGTTTAAGCTACGATATTGCAGGTAAAATTCCAAGCGGTGCAGTAAGTTTAAGGCTTGCACTGTAAAATACTTGTAAAAATAAGAGGCAGACGGATTTTGAAAATCGTTTCAAAATCCGTCTGCCTTTTTTCTGCTCTGACTTTGTTACAAAATTACTATCAGCTGAATCTGAACTCTGAAATACCGTCTATTACTTTTTCAAGACTTGCCTTTGTATTTGCAGTTGATTCTGTTGTAACAGAAATTGCCTGTGAAATATGCAGTGAATAATCCTGAATCTGATTCATGTTGTCATTTACTGCCTGAGTAATATCCTGAAGGTTTTTCATTTCATTTACAATTTCTGTTCCGCCTGCCATCATGTTATTAGAGCCCTGCTTAACAGAGGTTGTAGAATCTGTAATGCGGTGGATTGCTTCAAGTACCTGCTGGTTTCCGGCTGTCTGCTCTTCCATCGCGGAAGAAATTACAGATTCCTGCTGTTTAACTGATTGAGCCAGTTCGTAAATATTAACGAATGTATTCTGAACTTTCTTAATGTCTTCACTAATCTGTGTAATTGATTCAGAAAGCGTCTTTAAGTAAGTTCCGATTGATTTACTCTGTGTTCCAGACTGTTCTGCAAGCTTACGGATTTCATCGGCAACAACAGCAAAGCCTTTTCCGCTTTCTCCTGCGTGTGCAGATTCAATTGCCGCATTCATTGCAAGAAGGTTTGTCTGGCTTGAAATGCTCTGAATAACGTTTGCAGCTTCAAGAATCGTTTCTGATTCCTGATGGATTGAATCAGCTTTTGTAACTGTTTCAGAAATCTGATTCTTTCCGGTTTCTGCCGCATGAGCAAGATTATTTACAGCCAGACTGTTCTTTTCAAGAATCGTTGTAACGCTGTTAATATTTGCAACCATTTCTTCAACAGCTGCGGAAGATTTTTCTACGTTAAGAGCCTGTTCTTCTATTTCCTTATTTAAAACCTGAATGCTTTCAAGAATTGTCTTTGAAGAATTGTTTGAAGATGTTACACCATCAACCTGTTCTTTCATCTTTCCCTGAATGTTGGAAATTGAATTTGTAATGTTTGAAATATTGTTCTTTGTAAGATCCATATTTTCAGCAAGTTCTTCAGAAAGCCGTGCAGTAGTAACTGTAGAATCATTTATTTCCATAAGAATCTGCTTTGTAGAATCGCACAAAAGGTTCATGTCCTGAATGATTACACCAAGTTCACTTCTGTTTTTAGGTCGTTCGTGACCTATTGAATAGTCTTTTGAAACAAGTGAAGCTGCTATTTTACTGATTGATGTAACGCAGTCTTTTACGTCTGAAACAAGGCACAGTTCAATTACAAAGAAGTATGCAAGTGCGTAAATTGAATACGGTACTGCAATTTTTGCAACATGTCCGACACCTCCTTCAAGGTTTGCAGGAACCGTTATAATTGCAAGGAAGAATCCTATTACACCAAGAACGGCAAAAAGAACTGTGAGAAGGTTTCGTTCTGTAATGTTCATTGTAATTTCATCATCCTGGAATGGAATTTCAATAATTGCAACTTCAAAAAGTCTTATGTTAATTACATAAAAAAGAAGGGCAAAATCAAAAACCGCAGAAAGTGAAAAAAGCATAATTGGTAGCAGAGGATTTGTATTCTGGAAGTTTGCAAATACAACCTTGCCTGATTTTACAAGCATGGTAACAATAAGCCCCTGTACAAAACCTGAAACAATAGGTCCTGCAATGTTTACCTTTGCATGGATATGAAGGGCTTTGCCGGTTGCGTGAGCATCTTTTTTACCGCTGCGGTAGTCATAAACAATGTTCTTTAGCCTTATGTTTGATAAAACAGAACAACCGAATATAAACAAAAAGAATAAAATACTAATCGGCGAAGCTAAAACTCTTGTGTATTCTTTTATTGTAAAAATTCGAGTTGCAGCTCCCATAAAAGGATAGGCTACAAGCGGTGAAACATATATGGCTGATAGGGTTATATAAACAAGCCATGGTAGTTTTTTTGCAGTTTTTTCCATAAAAAATTGTGCTCCCTGATTTTATGATGAAGATTAAAATCTCCATCTTTAATTTTATCTTAATATCTACTATACGTCAAATTATCCATATTAACTCTTTATAAAATTATGGTTTACAGAATAAAGAATCTGCTGTCGTCTTTTTTCATTATTCTGTTAAAACTGAATTGTGCCGTCTGCCAGTAAATCCAGAAAAATCATGCCGATTTCCGGGTCAAATTTCTTGCCAAGATTGCCGTAAATTTCTTTTTTAATTTCTTCAGGAGACATTTTTGTTTTGTAAGAGCGTCTGCTGTTCATCGCATCAAAAGAGTCTGCAATACAGATTATTCGTCCTACCAGAGGAATTTCGTTTCCTCTAAGCCCTCGCGGATAGCCTTTACCGTCCCAGCGTTCATGGTGATAAACGGCTCCGTCAATTATATTTGGAATTGAAGTAAACTGATTTAAGATTTCAGCCCCTTTTACTGCATGGGTTTTCATTATCTTGAATTCTTCTTCTGATAGATTTCCCGGTTTACTTAAAATTGAATCCGGGATGTAAATCTTTCCGCAGTCGTGCATTAAGGCGATGTAATAGATATTTTCACATTCTTCTTCACTTTTACCCATTGCCTCGGCAATTTTTACAGAATATTCTGCAACGCGAACAGAATGGTCTTTGGTAATAGAATCTTTTGCATCGATAAATTTAATAAACGCGAGCATTGACTGCTGTATAATCTGATTGTCATGGTGCCGCTGCTCTTTACTGCGTTTTTCTATTAAAGCTGTTCTGTAGCTTTTATAATAGGCGAACACAGCCGTTAAAATCCAGATTGCACATAACAAAACTATTATTATAAATGAGTTTTGATTTCTTATGTTAGATTTTAACCTGTAGGTAAAAAGCGCCTGATTAAAAACAGGAACATCAAGCGGTTTTTTTGTTTTTTCATCAACTTTTGTATAGATTATGAAACCAAATGTTTTTGAGGATTCTTCCCCATAATTCGGGGCATAAAAAAAGTCTTCAAATTCTGTAATGCTCGGGTGATATATTATTGTATCTCCGGCTGAAAGAGGAATCAGGATATCTGAGCCCGAAACCAAATGATCCAGAATAACGGTATCAGCTTCGCGTGTAAATTTTCTTAAATCTATGGTCTGTTTGGAAAGAATACTATTTTGTATCTGATGAATTTCAAGCGAACCGCACCATGCGTTGTTTATATACATTGAATTTCTGATAGGAATTGAAAGGGTCCAGTCAGAAACTCCGTAATTTGTCCGGTTTGTAATAACAATGTCGTAGGTAATGCCTGCGTACTGTTCTGAATAGATTTTTCCGTCTTTATCCTTAAAGTCAACCTGCTTTATCCATGTATCAGCAGGACCGCCGCGAGGGCAGATTTTAAGACCTATATCATTTTCTGTCTGACCGAATGAGGCATTAGAATAAGTTGTACTTCTGCTTCGAGTGTTAAAATGTGATACAGAAGAAATCAGAAGAGAAACTGCCAGAATGAGAATGAGCAGACTGAGTGAAAACACCGGGATAATAATATTTCTTTTCATATAGTTACCGTACTTTTTATATACTTTAATTATAACACGTTTTTTTACTTTTGAAAGCCCATACAGCAAACATGACAAAAGATACTACTATCAATTATGAAAATAAAATGCTAATATATGGCAGATTTATAAAGGCCCGGGGTTTTGCCTTGAGCTTTAATATGGAGAGATTATGAAAAAGATTATCAGCGGAAAGGTTCGTGAAGTTTATGACCTTGAAGACGGCAGAATGGTAATTGTTACCACAGACAGAATTTCAGCTTTTGATGTAATTCTTCCTACGATGATTACTGATAAAGGTAAAGTTCTTAATGCGTTGTCAAACTTCTGGTTTGAATACACAAAAGATATCGTAAAAAATCATATGATTTCTTCAGATTTAAAAGATATGCCGTCTGATTTTCAGAAACCGGAATATGAAGGAAGAACGATTCTGGTTAAAAAATTAAAGATGATTCCTTATGAAGTTATCGTACGCGGTTATATGTTCGGCTCAATGTACGAAGCCTATAAAAAAGGTGAAGAATTCCTTGGTCATAAATTTGATAAAGAATACAAGCAGGCTGAAAAACTTGACTGCCCGATTGTAACACCTTCTACAAAAGCCGCAGAAGGCCATGATATAAATGTAACGATTGATTACATGAAAGAAGATTTGGATAAAAAATATCCGGGTAAGGATTTAGGTTCAAAGATTGAAAAAACTGCCCTTGCTATTTATAAAAAATGCTATGAGCATGCGTTAAAAAACGGCATTATCATTGCAGATACAAAATTTGAATTTGGGCTTGATGAAGAAGGAAACCTTGTTTTAGGCGATGAAGTTCTTACGCCTGATTCAAGCCGTTTCTGGAATGCCAAAGAATATAAGGTTGGAACAAGCCCTGCAAGCTATGATAAACAGTTTGTTCGTGACTGGCTTAAGGCAAATAATCTTGCAGGCGATGCTTCTATAAAAAGCGTTCCGGAAGATGTTGTAGCAAAAACTTCAGAAATCTACCGTGAATGCCAGAGACTTATCTGTCATAACTAGTTTTTTGCGATAAAAAAAGCGCGGACGGCGAATGCCGTCCGCGCTTTTAAATTATTCTAAACTGACTTAAACGGTAAATAAGTCTATCTGAGTTCCAATTTGCAGAATGGAATTATTAATCTGTTCTGTAATCTCACCAAGTGACGATTCATTCTTTTCAATTTGCATTGCTTTATCTGCAATTGTAAGAACGCTGTCTTGTATCTGACCTGTAGCATTCTGCAGGTTTTTAACTTCTTCCAGAATTGCCTGATTTCCTGCGGCCATTTCTTTAGAAGCATTCTTTACTTCTGCCGTGCTGTCGTTCATTTCGTGTAATGAATCACCAATCTGCTGTGAACCTGTCTGCTGTTCGCTCATGGCTTCTTTTATCTGCTGAACAAGTTTATCTGTTTCCTGAATCTGAGTAGATACACTAAGGAATATTTCGCTTGATTCTGCAGAAGATGCAACTACTTCGCTGATAGATTCTTTTATTTTATTCAGCTGTTCACCGATTGTCTTAGACTGACTTGTAGAAGTTTCAGAAAGCTTTCTGATTTCATCGGCAACAACAGAAAAACCTTTTCCCGCTTCACCTGCGTGTGCAGCTTCTATTGCGGCATTCATTGCAAGAAGGTTAGTCTGAGATGCAATGTTTGCAATAGCTGTATTTGCATCCTGGAGCATTTCTGACTGGCTTTCTATCAACTGAATGCGTTCATTTACGTCTTTCTGCTTTGCAGAACCGCTTTGAGCCCTTGCTTCCAGTGCTTTGAAAGACGTTGCCATTTTATCCATGGACTGATTTACAGAAGTAATATTTCCGAGCATCTGTTCTACAGCAGCAGATGCCTGTGTAACTCCCGCAGATTGAGTTTCAATCATTTTTTCAAGTGATGAAATGTTTGATGCTATCTCGTTTACAGCTCCTGCCGTTTCATTTACACCGGCACTCTGTAATTTGAATTGACCTGCGATATTTGAAATATTTATAAGGATCTGCTTTATTGAAGCGGAAGTTTCTTTTGTAGTTGCGTTTAAATTCTCTCCGGCCGCATGTAAAACTGTTTCTGTCTGTTTAATATTTGAAACAATTCCCTGAAGTTTTTCTGTAAACTGGTTAAAGCCGTCTACAACACCGCCAACTTCGTCTTTGCTTTTGGAAACAATTCTTTTTGTAAGGTCTGCATTTCCTGTTGCAACTTCCTTAATAGCTTTTCGTACAGTACGAAGAGGCCTTATAGCCTGAGCAATTGCAAGACCAACGATAAATACAGAAAGAACAGTGATGATTGCAACACATATTAAAATCATGGCCTTCATCATATTAAGCTGAGATAAAAAGTCTTTCAGCGGAACTTCATTTGCTACAACCCATTTCGTACCGGAAATGCGCTCAAAGGCAATCATATACCGCTGTCCGTTTTTCCTATAAGTTACATATCCCTGATCTTTTGTCTTTATGAGGTTAACGGCTGCTTCATATTCTTTTTGCCCGCTTTGTTCTGCAACAGTAAAGATATTTTCTGTTGTATATTCTTCAAGTTTTGATTCTTTTAATAGATATTTTTCTGACGCTACAAGAATTCCAGGGGAGTGAAGTTCAGAATATGCTTCATTAGCTCCGCCTTTTCCGTCCTGCATGGAAATAATAAATGCTGAGCGGTTATTGCCGGCTACATGTTCAGTTGTAAGCTGGCTCATTTTAAGTCCGTCTACTACACAGAAAATTACGTTTATAATATTGTTTGATTTATCAAAAACTGGTACGGAATAAAAAATTGCAGGAGAGTTTGTAACTTTATTTACAAACGGATCTGTCATAAAGCGTTTACCTGTTTTTTTAGGCGCCGAAAAATAATTTCGTTCTGCAAATGAAATCAACTTTGCGCCGTTATTAATATAGGCATTTCCTTTACTGTCCAGAATACATACATCGATATAATCTTTGTCGATACTGAGGGCTGCATAAATTGTATGGGTTTTATCAAGTAAATCAATTTCAGGATTTTTTATATCCGGCAAAGCTGCCAGGGTTTCAAGCATTTTAAATTCTTTTTCGTTAGAAGCCTTTATTGCATCTGCTGTTGCATGTACAGATTCTACAAGGGCTTTTGCCATTTCTTTTTCAAGTCCCTGATTAGCACTTTGTATTGCAATAAAGGTTATTGAAGCGAACGAAACTAGCATTACGACACAAACAATTATACTGATTTTGGCTCTTAAGCTTTTCATAGAATACGCTCCTTGCGTTAACGTTAACCCACGTCATTTTTAGTTTAAATTACTTTTTTTTATTTATCAAGGAAAATATCTAAAAGAACAGATTATTAAATACAAAAAAAAATAAAGAGAATCCCTAAAATCGATTTTTTAGAGATTCTCTGAAAATACACTTAAAAGTGCTAGCGTGATTTTTTGCGCTTTGAAACTACGTCAAAAATTACAGCTGCAAGAAGTACAAGACCTTTTACTGCGCGCTGCCAGTTCATGTCAATACCAAGAATTGACATACCGTTGTTCAAAACACCCATGAAAACAGCTCCTACTACAGCACCTGCTACGGTTCCTGTTCCGCCATATGCCGAAGCACCGCCGATAAAGCAGGAAGCGATGGCATCCATTTCGTAGCTCTGACCTGCAACCGGGTTTGCAGCATTAAAGCGTGCAACGCAGACAAGTGCTGCAACGGCAGCAAGGAAGCCCATGTTTGTATATGCAAAGAACATTACGTTGTTTGTGTTAACGCCTGAAAGCTGTGCAGCCTTTGCGTTACCACCGATTGCATAAAGGTAGCGGCCAGGAACTGTATTCTGTGTAAAGTAAGAATAAGCTCCTACAATTACAGCAAGCAGAATCAAAACAACAGGAATACCGCGGTCATTTGCAAGGAACTGACCTACAATAAGGATTACTGCGCAAAGTACAATAAGCTTTGTGATGAAAGAACTTACAGGTTCTACTGTATAACCGGCTTTTGCCTTTTTAACGCGGCTTGCAATTTCTGCAATTATATAGATTACACAGCAAATGATGGCAACTGCCATTGTAAGTACAAAAATTGCTGATTTTTCAGGTGTTCCGCTTGGAAGGTAACTTGCAAACAGTTTTAAGTATTTTTCCGGGAACGGAGAAATTGTAAGACCATCAAGGATGATTGTTGCAACACCACGCCACAAAAGCATACCCGCAAGGGTAGTGATGAACGGCGGAATGTGTACATAGGCAATAAAGAATCCGTGGAAAGCACCGATTGCAATACCTGTTAAAAGACAAACCGGAATTGCAACTGTGTTCGGTAAGCCCAGGCGGACAACAAGTACACCTGCTAAAGCACCTACAAGTGCTACTACAGAACCAACTGACAAATCGATATTGCCGCCGGTAAGAATACACAGAAGCATACCTGCTGCAAGAATTACAACATATGCGTTCTGGTTTATTATGTTAGTAATATTAGCCGGCGCAAACAGAGAACCGTGATCTGTTGCAACGATTAAAACCTGGAACAACAGCATTACACCAAGAAGAACAAAAACCATTGTATTGTTCTTTAATGTCTTTTTAATATTAAGCGTATTTCCCATCATTATCTCCTATAAAACTCCGAGTCAGCTTATTTTGCGGCTGCGGATTTTCCTGAATTGATTATTTCAGCCATGATTTTTTCCTGCGTTGCTTCTTTTCCGTCCATTTCAGCAACCATGCGTCCTTCATTCATTACATAAATGCGGTCGCACATACCAAGAAGCTCAGGCATTTCTGAAGAAATCATAATAACTGATTTTCCTTCTGAAACCATTTTATTGATGATGCAGTAGATTTCGTATTTTGCACCTACGTCAATACCACGTGTCGGTTCATCAAGAATAAGAATATCAGGTTCTGCAAACAGCCATTTTCCAAGAAGAACTTTCTGCATGTTTCCGCCGGAAAGGTTTCCAACATCTTCTTCAACAGAAGAACACTTGGTATGCATTTCTGCAGACATTTCTTTAGAAACTTTGCGTTCTTCATCAAAGTTGATTATATAGTGCTTTGAAATTTTTTCCGGGCTTGCAGAAGTTGTGTTCCGGCTGATTGATTCAGTAAGGATAAGTCCGTTGCCTTTTCTGTCTTCCGTTACATATGCAATTTTATGTTTGATTGCAGATTTTATAGTAGGGAAGGTAACTTCCTTGCCATTTAAGTAGATGTGACCGTGAATGTTTGTTCCGTATGCACGACCGAACAGACTCATGGCAAGTTCTGTGCGTCCGGCACCCATAAGGCCTGAAATTCCAAGAACTTCGCCTTTACGCAGGTTAAAGCTTACATTGTCACATACTTTAATTCCCTCAAATACAGGGTGATCTACGTTCCAGTCCTTAACTTCAAAGCAGATTTCACCAATATGAGGTTCGCGTTTAGGGAATCGGTCTGTAAGACTTCTTCCTACCATTGCGGAAATAATTGTATCTTCTGAAAAATTGTCTTTTTTCTTATCAAGGGTTGTAATTGAACAACCGTCGCGGATAACGGTAATTTTATCTGCAACATAAGAAATTTCATTTAATTTATGTGAAATAATAATGGATGTCATTCCCTGTTTTTTAAATTCAAGGAGTAAATCCAAAAGCTGTTTTGCTTCGGTATCATTTAAAGATGCAGTTGGTTCATCCAATATTAAAAGTTTTACGTGTTTACCAAGCGCTTTTGCAATTTCAACAAGCTGCTGTTTTCCAACACCAATGTCTTTGATTAAAGTTTTTGATGATTCGTTAAGACCGACCATTTTTAAAAGTTCATCGGCCTTATCAAAAGTTTCTGCCCAGTTGATTTTAGCTTTTGAACCACGTTCATTTCCAAGGAACATGTTTTCGCCGATCGTCAGTAAAGGAACAAGCGCTAATTCCTGATGAATAATTACAATACCTTTTTCTTCACTGTCTCTGATTGTTTGAAACTTACAAATATTACCATCGTAGATAATGTCACCGTCATATGTTCCGTACGGATAAATTCCACTCAAAACATTCATTAAAGTTGATTTTCCGGCACCGTTTTCACCGCAAATTGCGTGAATTTCACCTTCTTCAACTACAAGGTTTACATTATCAAGAGCCTTAACACCCGGAAAGATTTTGGTAATATTTTTCATTTCCAATAATGTATTTGCCATGGGACCCCATCCTTTCTTTTCAAACTGAAAAAAGGCAAAACGGACATGAGCCCGTTTTGCCTGTAATCACTTATTAGCTTAACTATTTAAGTTCTGATTCTTTGTAGTATCCAGAATCGATAAGAAGTGATTTGTAGTTGTCCTTTGTTCCGAATACTGGTTCACAAAGGTATGAAGGGATAACTCCTGTTCCGTTATCATATGTTTTTGTATCGTTTACAGGTGGGTTAGCTCCCTTACAAAGAGCGTCAACCATTTCTACAACTTTTGCAGCAAGAGTACGTGTATCTTTGAAGATAGACATAGCCTGTGTTCCTGCAATCATGTTCTTTACAGATGTGATATCACAGTCCTGACCTGTTACTACAGGGAAGTTAGCAGCTGTGTATCCTGCACCTTTAAGAGCGTTTGTTACACCCTGTGCTGTAGAGTCGTTAGAGCAGTATACAGCATCAAGTTTTGTTCCTTTTGGACCATATTTGTTTGATGTAACAAGGTTTTCCATACGTTTCTGAGCTTCTTCTGTTGACCAGTTCAATGTAGCAGCCTGTGCTTTAGCTGTCTGTCCGGAAGGACATACGATAACACCACTGTCAAGATATGGTTTTAAGATGTCCATTGCACCACCAAAGAAGAAGTTGATGTTGTTGTCGCCCGGGTCACCTGTGAAGAATTCCATGTTTACAGGATTTGATTTAGAGCGTGATTTAAGTCCTAATGCTTCTACAAGGTAGTTACCCTGAATTGTTCCTACTTTGTAGTTATCAAATGTAGCATAGTAAGAAACTGCATCTGTGTTCATGATAAGGCGGTCATAAGCGATAACTTTAATGCCTTTGCTTTTTGCTGAGTCAAGACAGTTCTTAAGAGAGAAACCATCAATAGCAGCAATAACGAGAACTTTGCAGTTTCCTGTAATCATATTCTCAATGTGTGAAACCTGTGTTGGAATATCATTACCAGCGTACTGCAGGTCAACTTTGTAACCAGCTTTTTCAAGCTGTTCCTTCATGTTGGCACCGTCCTGATTCCAGCGCTGAAGGTCTTTAGTTGGCATTGAAACGCCTACTTTTACAGAACTGCCGGAATCTTTGTTTCCACCGGCAAATACTGAAGCTGCAAGTAAAGCAGCCATTACAATAGAAACGATTTTTTTCATAAAAATCCTCCTTTTTTTACCGCACGGTTGCGGTCGTGCTTGGTATTTACTGAGATTTTCTCAGTATCTGAATTGAGTATAAAAGGCTTTTTTTGTTTTGTTTTCTGGATTTTCTATAAAAAATTGCTAAATTAAGCAAATAACGGGTAAAAAATTGTCATTTCCAATTTCTTATCTAGAAAAAATTGTTGTCAAAAAATTTCTAATACCTCTAACAGGAGAAAAACAGGCCGTCCTTAAAAAAATCTGGCGCTGGAATGACAATCTTGTAAAGATTCCCGTGTCAGAGCACGGGAATGACAGTTTTTATTAAAGTTCGACGTTTGAGCTGATTATTTACTAACGGAAGATTTCATCTTTTGTATGAAAGCCTGATTTTATAATGACTTCTTCAATATTATCCTTTGTTACAGCCTGCGGATTTAGCCATACAACTGGAATATTTGCGTATCCGTTATTTATAGTCTGATTTTCAGGAACAAGCTCCTTTATGCTTTTTCCTTTTGCAAGTTCAACTGCGTAAAGTCCGGCTTCTTCTGCAAGTTTTGTAATCGGTTTATAAACGGTAACAAGCTGTTTTCCTGCAATGATGTTCTGGCAGCCAGCAATATCTGCATCCTGCCCGGAAATGCTTATGTCTTTTCCGGGACAAATTTCAGAAACTGCCTGAATTACACTGTTCGCAACTGCATCGTTTCCGCAGATTACCGCATCCGGAATGTTTTTCTGTAATAAAAGTCTTGCCATTTCGTTGTAAGATAAATCATAATTCCAGCCGTCCGTAAAGAATGTATGTGTAATTTTTACACCTGTATCGTCTATTATTTTAGAAACTCCATTACGGATTAAAGTCATGTTGTAATCTGTTTTTGGACCGTAAATGCAGAACCATTTTCCATCAGGCTTTTTTTTGTAAAGTTCCTGTGCCATAATTTCGCCGACTTTTTCACTGTCAATCGTCATGTATAAACTTATGTCTGAATTTAAAATCAGGCGGTCGTACGCAATAACAGGAATTCCGTGAGAACGGGCAAGTTTGATTGTTTCTGTTAAAGAATCAGCTTCTTTTGCAACGATTATTATAACCTTTACTTTTTTATTTATAAGATACTGAATCTGTTTGTTCTGTTCTTCTGTATTGTTGCCTGCGTTTTGAACTACAACCTCCGCGCCGTTTGCTTTTACAGTGTTCATAAAAATATCGCAGTCGCGCCGCCATCTTTCTATTGCAAGCGTATCTATAGAAAAACCTACGGTCATTTTTGAAGATGGAGTTTTATCTGAAGCGTTTTCATCAGCTGTTTTATTTTTCTTGCAGCCTGTAAAAGTTGATGCTACTAAAAGAACTGAGGCAAATAAGGCTATTATGGCAGCGGCAGGATTTTTTGCGATTTTTATATAATTTGCTGATTTTAATGAATCCGTTTTTACTTTTTCCATGGCACGTCTCCTGTCTTATTTTTTTATCAACTTTTTACGTGGCAGGCTTTTTATGCCGAGTGCCCCGTAGTGTTTTTTTTCTGTATTAATCACCAATCGGCAGAGAGTTTCTGTATTCGGTTGGCGTTATGCCGAATTTATTCTTGAATAATTTACTGAAGTAGTTCTGGTCGTTATAGCCGACAGCCGCAGTAATTTCCTTTATTATTAAAGATTTATCCTGAAGAAGATTCTTTGCTTTTTTGAGCCTTAAATCCGTCAGGTAAGAAATAAAATTTTCGCCTTTTTCTTTTTTGAATAATTTACTTAAATAAAATGAACTTACGTTCAGCTGGCTTGCAGCACTTTCAAGTGTAATTTCTTCTGAAATATGATTTTCAAGATATTCGCATGCCTGCGAAATAATAGGATTCTGGTTGTTTTTGCTAAGGCTTGAAGCAAGAGTAACGCATTCCATGCAGCTTTTAAGAACAAACTGTTCCAGTTCATAAGTAGTGTCTGTTTTAGAAAGAGTTGTAAAGGCCTGCTCAAAGGTAGAATCTTTGTAATTGTTGTCCATTTCTAAGATTGCGTTGCGCAGGTTTACGATGAATTCAAAAATAGCGTTTTTAATTTTATCAAGATTATTCTGATAAAATTCAAAAAGAGTAGTGCAGTACCTTGAAACTAACTGTCTTACGCTGCCTGCATCGCCTAAGCGGATTCTGTTTAAAAGTTTTTTTGAACATTCTTTTATTTCTTCATGCGTTGCAGGTCTTGTTTCAATTTCACTGTAAAAACTGATTCCTCTGGATTGCGAAATTGTGTTAAGTGCAGAAATTGCATCGTTATAGGCTGAAAAAGTTTTATTTATGTCGCTTTCTATTTTACTTACGCCAATTTTTATGCCATATCGGATGTTTGTAGACAGAAGCGTAAAAATTGTGTTCATTAAACTTTTTACGGATTCGTAGCTGTTTTTCTCGTCTGTCTTAAATGGAACGAATACGCCGATTCTGTTTGCCATAAAAGACCCGATTATGCACCTTGCTTTTGAAGTTAAAATATCGCGGATTTTCATGTAGACATTGTATTTATTGTCCTGGTCAATCTGAAAAACTTCAATGCAGCACATGAACCATGTTGTGTTTTCTATCTCAAAATATTTAAGGTAGGTTGAAAAATCAACGTTTTTGCTGCTGTTAAAAATGCAAGAATATATAAAATCACTTTCTACCATTGAAGAAACAATATTGAGTTTTTTATGCATTTCTATGCTTTGCGAAAGTTTGCCGCGCTGCCGGTCTACAAGTCCAAAAGAATCTTTTACTGTCTGTAGAATCAGGTTTCTGTTTACCGGTTTAGTTAAATATTTGTACGCTCCAAGATTTATTGCTTCCTGAGCATACTGGAACTGGTCATAGGCACTTAAAATGATGATTATAAGATTCGGGTTTAACTGCTTCATAAGTTTTATGGTTTCAAGTCCGTTCATACCCGGCATGTGAATGTCCATAAAAACGATATCAATCTTTTTTGTTTCCGTAATTTCCAGGGCTTCAGGACCGGAAAGCGCAGAAAAAATTTGAATTTCATCCTGAAAGTTTTTGTTTAGAATAAAAGTGAGAGAATCTATAACTATTTTTTCGTCATCTGTTAAAAGGATATTATACATTTGGAATTGTTATAAGGAATTCTGTTCCTTTTCCCTCCGGATTTTCTTTTATCTGCAATATATCGTTTTGTTTATAATAAAGTTTTAATCTTGAAATTACATTCAGAAGACCAGTTGAATGGTGTTCTTTTTCTTCATCCTTCATTTCACTGATGACAGTTCCGGCACCGGCTTCGCTTGCCGCAAGTATTTTCTGCTTTACAACAGGAGAAAAGCCGCAGCCGTTATCTGCAATAGAAATAACAATGTTTTCTGTATTTTCTGCGGCGTTTTCCTTCAGAGAATCTGCATGTTCTGCACGGCATTTTTCTACACGAATCTTTATTATTCCGCCTTTTACCATGTCTTTAAGTCCGTGTTTAATGCAGTTTTCAACAAGCGGCTGCAAAATCATATTTGGAACCTTTGTTTCAAGCAAATCTTCCTGTATATTTTTTTCAAAGGTAAAACGGTCGCCGAAACGTGTATTCATAATATAAATATAGTTATCAAGCATACCAAGTTCTTCGCGGATTGTTGCGCTGCGGTCGGTATGCTGATTATAGCGGAAAAAATCTGCAACCTGTTCCAGAAAGTAACAGGTTTTATCTGCGCCTTCAATCATTGCAAGCTGGGCACCTGTGTTCAGCGTATTAAAAAGAAAATGAGGTTTTATCTGATTTTGCAGTGCCTTAAGGCGCGCATCACTGTAAAGCGCCTGCATTTCAATTTCTTTTTCCCTGAGTTCATTTTCTTTTAATGCCTTTTCCCAGATTGTATCAATGTATTCGCGGATACTTATAATCATGCTGTTAAAGGCGCGGCAGATGTTCCCGATTTCATTCTGCGAGGTATTTGAAAAAAGCGGAACATTAAAATCGCGTTCTGCAAGTTTATGTGCAACCGCAGATATAGAAGAAAGCGGCTTTACAATCTGCGTAATCTGTATTGAAAGCAGGATAAAGCCGAAAACAAGAATTACAAACATCAGTAATACTGAAATTTGCAAAAGCCGCGCCATAAAATCCTTTGTCTGCGCATAGCGCGCAGCATTTGTCTGAAAGTAAAGCATGTTAAGGCTTGAAATTTCGGCACTCAAAAACGTGTAGCATTGCAGGCACTTATCAAAATAATATTTTGTGTCCTTGTAATTATTTGCACGTCTTGCATCTATTGCTTTGTCACCGTACCAGAAAAAAGAAGAAGAAAGCTTTCTTATTACAAACTGCTTCTGGTAAAGCGGAATTACAGAAGATTTTTCGTTAAAATTCTGTGATTGAGTCTGTGCTGCAAGTTCATAGTTATAATACTTATCTATACTTTCAAAAGTTCTGTACTGAATATAGGATTCAAGGGCGGCTTCCGTTTCTTCAATCAATGTCATAAATCTGTCTAAATCAGCATTCGATTTATAAGAATTTCCGGAAAGTTCCATTGAGCTTGTTATAAGTTTTGTAGTAACGGAAATAGTAAAAGCCGTTAACAGCATGGAAAGCAGGATTGAAATCATAATCTGGTTACGGATTGAGATGCGGTTTTTGAATTCACGGAATTTATCTCTGATTTTTATCATTTCTGCTCTCTTTTGCTTACTTCAACATCTGCAATAACGTAACTGTTGGCATAACCTGTATTTTTATATTCGAATAATTCATTTATGGCTTTTTTGCCTATTTCTTCCGGTGTAATTGAAATAAGTTTTGTTATGATTCCTTTTTCAAAATAGTGCTTTGAATTTTCTCCGTCTCCAAAGCCTATAATCTTTATTTTTCCTGCCTGATTTAAATCCGTTATGGTCTGGGCCGCAAGGACGGAATTTGATTCTGAAAGCGAAATAACAAGTTTAAGGTTTGCGGTTGAAGCGATTTCCTGCCTTATATTGTCTTCTATGTACGAAGTAGGGCTTTGCTGTACAGATAGAGTAAGTATATTTATATCTTCAAGCTTTTGGCTCAGGCTGTTTGTAAGGACATTCATAAGCATGCTGTAATTCGGATAGTTTGTAGAATTATTGTTTAGAACAATTATGTTGCCTTCTTTTACATCCATCTCAAGAATTTCTGAAACAAAGGTGTTGCCCAGTTCAGAATAGTTTATTCCTATAAAAGAAAGCTGATGCAGGTTCGGGTCGTAGGTTCCTGTCGTAATAAGAGGAATAGGATTTCCGTTTTTGTAGCGCGGAATTTCTGTAATTGTATCCGTGTCATCAACAAAGGCTATAATTCCATCCGGTTCAAGGTAGGAAGCATAATCTAAAAGTGACTGCAAAAAAACATGTTCTGCCTGGGAATCCGGTACGTAAAGCTGTACGGCACCGTTGTAAATACGGGCGGTTCTTGAAGCTCCTTCATATATTTTACTTATAAAAGAATAGTTTTTGCTTGTTCCCGTAACAAAAATATGGTATTCCATTGCGCCTTGCTGTGTCTGGTTTTTCTTTTCAAAAGAAGAACTTTGGATCAAAGCCTGGAGCAAAAAAATTACCGAAAAAGAAATTACTACAAGAATCAGTATTACGAAAAATATTAAATACGGTGTTTTGTGCTTTGGATTATCCATTTTGACCTGAATATTATAACATGGATTTCCGGGGCTTGCAAAATATTGTTTATTATAGTAACAAGTAATTATGAACTACAAAATTAAAAATGGTAAAGAACTTCGTATTGCAATTTCTGGAAAATCTGGCTGCGGTAATACAACCGTAAGTACATTGCTTTCTAATAAACTTGGCGTTCAGCTGATAAACTATACTTTTCGTCAGCTGGCAGCCGAAAAGGGCTTAACTTTAGCTCAGGTTATAGAAAACGCCAAAACAGATGATTCTTATGATATCGCGGTGGATACAAAACAGGTAGAGCTTGCAAAAAAACAGTCATGTGTTTTAGGTTCCCGTCTTGCAATCTGGATGTTAAAAGAAGCAGATTTAAAAGTTTATCTTTATGCCTCTGATGATGTAAGGGCAAAACGGATTTTAAATCGGGAAGGCGGCGATATTGAAGAAATAAAAAGTTTTACTTCAATGCGCGACAGTCAGGATACTCAGCGTTATAAAAAACTATATAAAATAGACAACGATGATTATGCTTTTGCAGATATGATAATTGATACTGCAAAATACAATCCTGAACAGATTGCTGATTTAATTTTAACGGAATTGGCATGCCGTGGATTTGTAGAAAAATCGAATTGATTTAAAAAGAACACGCCGAGGCTTTGCCGCGGCGTGTTCTTTTTAATATAAATCCCTAGTATTTTTTATCTGCGTAGCCGACCCATCCGTCATTTTCGATCAAGGCTTTTTCAAAATCCCCAATCTTGAACGGGTAGCTTTTTGAAAGACTTCCTGCAATCAATTTTACCTTTGCAGTTCCGTCATCATTAAAGACAATCTTACATTCAGTATCTTTTTCTGCAAAAGTTCTGAACATGTCTTCTATGGATTTTTTATCCAGTTCTATTGCAAGCATTCCGCAGTTATACATATTCTGGCGGAAGATGCGTGCAAAATTAACGGCAACAACAGCATAAATTCCATTAACTTCTAAGGCCCATGGAGCATGTTCTCTGGATGAACCGCAGCCAAAATTTTCCCGGGTTATAATAACTTTTTTCCCGATAATGTCTGTTTTAGGATTAAAACCTTCAAGTTTTAAATCTTCCAATAAATATGGCTTTAAAGCTTCTTTTGTGTTTTCTGTCAGATATTTTGCAGGAATAATTTCATCTGTGTTAATATCTGCGCGATCCAAAAAAAGAACGTTTCCACCAAATTGTTTCATCTGCTTCTCCTGGTGTTAGATGTTATATAATGGGGAGTTAGTAATTTTTCCTGCAATAGCAGTTGCCGCTGCCGTAGCAGGGCTCATCAAATGTACCATTCCTCCTTTTCCCATTCTACCATTAAAATTGCGGTTTGTGGTAGATGCACAAACTTCGCCTTCGGCTAAAACTCCGTTGCTCATTCCAAGGCATGCACCGCAGGTCGGGTTTGTAACACAGAATCCTGCATCCATGAATATTGAAATAATTCCTTCGTCCAATGCCATTTTATAAATTTTTGGCGTTGCAGGACTTACTATTCCGCGTACGCCTTCTGCAAGATGCTTTCCTTTAAGAATTTTTGCAGCAACCCTTAAATCAGAAATGCGTCCGTTTGTACAACTGCCGATATATACCTGATTTACTTTTGTTCCTTCCATTTCACGTACTGTTTTTATCTGGTCAGGTTTGTAGCCAAAAGTTGCAATAGGTTCAAGTTTTGATAAATCAAAGTCATAAACCTTTTCATATTTTGCATCAGGATCAGAAACCCATTTTGAATAATCCTTTAAGGCTTCCTCTTTATTACTATAATCATTTTTTATAAATTCCCAAAGATATTCAACGGTTGTCATGTCTGGAGCACAAATTCCAGATGTTGCACCGGCTTCAACTGCCATGTTGCACAATGTCATGCGTTCTTCCATAGAAAAACCGTCTATTACAGAGCCTGAAAATTCCATTACGCAGTTTGTAGCACCGTTTACACCAATCTGCCCGATAATGTAAAGAATTACGTCTTTTGCAAAAACACCTTCTGGAAGTTTTCCGTTAAGGTTGAATTTAATGGATTTTGGTTCGCGGAAAGTACATACGCCTTTTAAAATTCCTACTTCAAGGTCTGTTGTGCCAACACCTGCGGCAAATGCTCCAAAAGCACCGTGTGTACAGGTATGGCTGTCGCCCATAATTACGGTAAAGCCAGGATGTACAAATCCTTTTTCCGGGAAAATTGCATGGCAAACGCCGTTACAGCCGATGTCAAAAAAATCTTTTATATTATTGCGTTTAACCCAGTCACGAAGAATTTTTCCCTGTGTTGCAGTTTTACTGTCTTTTGCAGGCGTTACGTGGTCAATTACGGCTTTAATTTTAGTTGAATCAAAAACGCGGTCTTTATTGCGGGATACTAAATCATTTATGGCAATAGGTGTTGTAATTTCGTGGCAGAAAACGCGGTCAAGTTTTAGAACATAAGTACCTTCAAAAGGTTTATCTACAAGGTGTGTTTCAAAAATCTTTTCAGCAATTGTCTTTCCCATAATCTTCTCCAATAAATATGCCTTGCGGCAGAATAAACTTTAATTATATTAAAGAATATTAAATATTTATTTAGAACTTGTCAACACTGATTTTCCGGTCGCGGTCGCTGCCCAGCGCCGCCGGCATACACGTGCAAACCTAAGCATCAACACTGATTTTCCGCAGAGTTATTCGGGCGCGGTTTAGAAATGCCTAACTGTCCGCATGCACCACCGATTTTTCTTCCTCTTCTGGTTCGTAACGTAACATTAAGACCATTTTTTTCAAGGATAGAAACAAAGTGTCTGCATTCTTCTGTTCCGGGGGTTTTAAATGGCAAATCGCCTATAGGATTCCATGGAATAAGGTTTATATTAACGTCAATTCCTTTTGCAAAACTAACCATGTTTTTTGCACTTTCGTCGCCGGTATTAACTCCACTCATAAGGGCGGCTTCAAGCGTTACGCGGCGGCCTGTTTTTGTTGCATAATAATCTATTGCTTTTCTAAGCTCATCCAGCGGATATTTTTTTTCAACCGGCATAAGTTTTTGGCGCAGGGCAGGGTCCGCAGTTGTTAAAGACACGGCAAGACGCATTAAAGGTCCGTTATCTGCAAGATCGTAAATGCCTTTAACAACCCCGGAAGTTGAAAGCGTAATTCTTCTTGCAGAAAGTGCCCTGCCGTCTTTATGCGTAAGAATTTTTACAGCCTTTCTGATTGATTCAAGATTAAGCATAGGTTCCCCCATGCCCATAAAAACTATGTTAGAAAGTGTACCGGCTTCTTTTTCCAGATATAAAAACTGTTCAACTATTTCTGAAGGCAAAAGATTTCGCGAAAAGCCCATTTCTCCTGTCCGGCAGAATGCGCAGCCCATTGCGCAGCCAACCTGACAGGAAACGCATGCTGTTTTTCTGCCTTCCTTATCTGTAAGCAAAACAGTTTCTACGGCAAGACCATCCTGCAGTGTAAGCTGCAATTTAATAGTTCCGTCTGGATCTTTTAATACCTTAGAAACTTTTGATGAGCGGATTTTTGCTTTTGTTTCAAGCTGGTTACGGAGTTCAAGGCTTATATTTGTCATTTCCGCAAATGAAGTAACACCCGTACTTACCCATTTAAAAATCTGTTTTCCACGAAAAGCAGGTGATACCGCAAATTTTTCACAAATTTCTTCGGGTAAGAGGCCTGCCAATGAATCTTCTAATAGTGTTTCAGCCATTTGCGCAATAATATGACTGTTACTGCAATTTTTCAAGCATTTCGTTTACAAGAGGATTATGCAGACCGCATGCCTGGAATTCTTTTAATGCTTCAATAGCTTCCTTTTTTCTGCCAAGTTTTATATAGCAGTCAGCTAAATCAATATACGGTCTGAAATTCTTTGTATCGTTACGGATAAGGCTCTTAAGGCGTTCAGCGGCTTCTTCGTATTTGCCTTCTCCCTTACAGATAAGTGCAAGACCAAGGGCAGCATAAATATCAAAATCAATATCCATTGCCTTGTTATAATATTCTTCAGCCCTGCGGTAATCTCCTGTATTGCGGTAAGCATCACCTGCGCGGGTAAGAATTACCTTGTTATCCGGATCAAGTTCAAGGATTTTATTCCAGTATTCAATTGAACGGAACTGCTGGTTCATACCGCGGTAACAGTCGGCAAGACCGAACAGTGCATAAAAATTCTTCGGATCAAGCTTTAATGCACGTTCAAAAAAGTAAACGCCCTGTTCAAAAGTCTTTAACTTTCTGTGGCAGTTTCCTATTGAAGTTAAAACGCGGATATCAACAGATTTTTCATTGATATTGAACATTTTTGTCCAATAATAAAGCGCATCGCGATATTCCTTAAAGTCGTAGTGCAAATGACCAAGACCGATAAGCGCATATGCATTATTGCTTTCCATATCAAGAACTTTAAGGTAAAGCTGCTTTGATTTCTTAAAATCACGGGTTTTGCGGTAAGCATCTGCTACGCGGGTAAGAACCGTAATGTTTCTGTCATCGTGAACCAGATACTGTTCCCAAATTTCTATAGCCTTGTGATACTGATTCAATGCCTTGTAACAGTCTGCAAGACCAAAAAGTGCATAATTATTTCCCGGATGGCATGAAAGACACTGAGAATAATAATTGATTGCTTCCCTAAAATGATTCTGCTTGCGTTCTGTATCTCCAAGACCAACCAGTGCGTAGTTATTGTTATTTTCAAGTTCCAGAATTCTAGAAAAAGCCTCTTTAGCTTCAAGTAAACGGTTTTCTTTTACCAGCTGATAGCCTTTTTTTGACAATTCTGAAATTTCTGCCATTTTCGGATCAGTTTCCTGTTTTTCTTCAGGAACCTGAACTGATAAATCGTCTGCCGGTAAACCATCGTCTAATAAAGGTGTTTCTTCCATTTTTAACTCCTTAAATAACTTTCTTCAATTATAATTTTTATTGTAACACATTAATTTTCCAATAACAAAGAAATCGTAGAAGCTATTTTTTCAACAATCTGTTCTTTTTTCTTTTCGTTGTGGGCAAGAATAAAAAGTTTAAGCGCATCTATACTTTTATTTTTTTCAAGATAAATGTTGCCGACCCTTGTAAGACCGTCAGAATAACCTGTAGTAATAAAAATTCGTTTTGCTTCTTCGACCTTACCATTGTTAAGCAGGGTGTTACCTTTACGATTCAATAAAACCTTCTGCTCGGAAGTTAATCCCTGAACAGGTGTATCAGTAACTTTTATAAAAGCACCTGAAGGTGAAAGAGAATTAATCTTATTTTTTAAATCAGGTTTCATGGCCTTTCCTGAAAAGAACTTTCTTTTATGATATCACATGCAGTTTATCTGTCAAGAATAGAGAAATTAAATATTTTTAATTTTCGGGCGCCTGCCGCATTTTTTTTACTGCGGCACCGCGCTCTTACTGCAAGTCCTCGTCCGCCTGCGCGGACTGCGGTCTTTCCGTAGCGATCGCTGGCGCTTATTATACAGTTCCTTCTGCGTATCGGTAAAAATCTACGATGGAACGGCCGTAAATCCTCTGGTCAAATCTTACTAAATTACCTATTTCATCAGGCATTTTGTGCTCTTCCGGCCTGTGGACCATTATTATACCTTCAGGATTTAAAAGCATACGTTTGCCTGCTTCTTTTACAAGTTCTTCATGAAACTTATAAGGAAAAGGCGGGTCAAAAAATATGTAATCAAATTTATCCTTGCAGCGTTTAATAAAAAGTTCAACCGCCATAAAGTGGCAGTGAATTTTTACGCCCATTGATTTTTCTGTAACAGAAACATTGTCTAAAACAGTCTTAATTTTAAGTTTGTCTTTTTCGCAAAGGTCAACTTTTTTTGCCCCTCTTGAAACAGCTTCTATTGCAATCGTTCCGGAACCGGAAAAAAGATCAAGCCAGGATTTTCCGCTTAAATCCCCAAGAATTGCAAAAACAGATTCCCGCATTCTGTCCATGGCAGGGCGAATAACGCCGTCAGGACATTTTATAACGCGACCTTTAAGTTCTCCGCCTGTAATTCTCATTGTTTAGCTCCGTTTGTATTAAGAGCCCAGTAAATGCTGTCATGCTTAAGCCTTTTATTTTCAGAAGCATAATCAAAGGCGGTTTTACCTTCTTTTGAGCGGATATTTATTTCTGCACCGTTTTTAATCAAAAATTCAATTACGCGGCTGTTGTTTGTGTTTTTTGCGGCAAACATAAGCGGTGTCATTCCCGAAAAATAAAATTGATTTAAAGGCATCTGAAGCTTCATAAATTCTTCAAGAACTTCAGGAGTTTTTCCTGAGTTTATGGAAGTTATAAAGGCACTTCTTACGTCTGTTTCTGAAGGCAGCCTGTCTTTTAAAAGCATTGCAAAAACACCGGGGTTTTCATTATAGCGTGCTGCAATCTGAAGTGTAGAAATCCCGAGCTTGTTTGCATGGCGAAGATCTGCTCCCTTATCCTTAAAAATACGCAAAGGTAAGTCAGTTCCGCCGTAGCGCACGCTGAACATTGCTGCCGTCCAGCCGTCGTTGTCGCTTAAATTAACATTTGCGCCAGCCTGAATAAGCTGATGAATAAGGATTATATTGTTTTCTGCGGCAGCCTTCATTAAAGAAGTTCGTCCCTGTGCATCAACAATATTTATGTCCTTTGTAGAAAAAGCGGTGTTTTCTACGATCGGTTCTTCTTCTTCAAAAAGAATCTGATTGTCGTTTTCATCAAAAAGATAAATCGGCTGATATTTCAGAGGTACTTCATCGGCTATAGTTTCTTCTGTCTGGTCAAATGCTGCAGCCGTTTCTTCAAGGCTTGATTCAAGTTCTTCTTTTGCTTTTTGTTCTGCTTCTTTCCGTACTTGTTCTGCAAGTTTTATTTCTTCTTCTGCTTTAGCGATTTGAGCGGCATTTTCTTCTTCTTTTATTTTTGTATATTCATATTTTGTCTGCCGTTCCAGAAGCGAAATTATTTCCGGGCGGTTCTGCGCATAGTCAAAAGCTGTAAAACCATTTTTATCCTTTTTGAGCGCAAGGCTTTTTTTCTGCCATGCAAAGGAACTTTCTGCATTGAGCATAAGGTCTACAATTTCTTCGCTGGAATTCTTACATGCATACATAAATGGAATTTCATCGTTTAAGTTTTTGTGTGCCGGTGAAACTCCATATTTTAAAAGCATTGAAACGGTTTCTTTTGAACAGTTATTTCTTAGGGCTGTAAACAAAAGGTTATCTTTTGTAACTGGATTTTCATAGTTTACAAGGTCTATGTTTTTCTTTAGGGCTGATTTTATTGAATCCGGATTATCAGAAAGGACAATCTGTTCAATGTCGGTTTCTTTTTTGCCGCCTGCAGTAAGAATAAAAGACGGAATTATACATAAAAGTGAAGTAATCAGCAGAATTTTGTAATTTCTTGTAAACGGAAAATTTTTCATAATCAATATTATAATGCATGAACGCTTCAGGTCAATAATCATTATTGCTGCCTTTTCAGAATGCCTTTTTTACGAATAATAAACTCATAATGCTTTGCATTAAATCATTGTAAAGCCAAAAAAAGTTGTTAGAATTCTACCTTAGATAAATTTGGATGGTTAATTTAGATGACAGGGCTGTATGCATCAAAAAAAAGTTTTGCAATGCATTTTAAACTGTTATTTTTCATAATGTGGGAGAACTGATGAGTAACGAGTTTTTAACATTCACAATCGAAGAAGTTCAATACGCTATACCTGTTTCAAAGGTTATTGAAGTTTTGGAATACACAACAGTTATAAAAATTCCGTGCTCGGCAGACTACATTGAAGGAATTATTAAATCCCGCGGACAGGGCATTTCTGTCGTCAATTTAAGAAAGAAATTCGGACTAAAACCAAAAGAAATCGATAAAAATACAAAAATCATAGTTCTTGAAATTCAAAATGAAAACGGAACTATAAATTTTGGCGCAATAACGGATGATGTTCAGGAGGTTGTAGAGTTAAATATTGAATGCATGGAAAAAACACCGGAACTTGGAAACAGTGTTGCAAAAAGATTTGTCAGCGGAATTGCTAGAAAAGAAGAAGGTTTTATCATAATACTTGATGTAGATAAAATCTTTTCTCCTGATGAAGCAGAAATGCTTGCAGAAAAAACGCAGGAATAAAGTGAACAGGTATTATGATTCACATTTTGACCGGCAGATAATAACTATTTTTCCAGGAGAATTTTATTCTAACGATGGAAAAGAAATTATCTCTACCGTTTTGGGTTCCTGCATAGCAACCGTTTTTTACGATACAAAGCTTAAGATGGGCGGAATGAATCATTTTATGCTTGCGAATTGTAAAGAATACGAAAGCCGCAGTCCTGATACATATGGTCGCTTTGGAATGTACGCAATGGAATTGCTATTAAACGATTTATATAAAAAAGGATGCGATAAAAAGAATCTTGTTGCCAAGGTTTTTGGAGGAAGTAATGTTCTTAATCTTGGAACTAAAGAAGGAAATTCCAAAATAGGCGACATTAATTCCCGCTTTGCCTTTACTTATTTAGAAGACGAAGGAATTCCTGTGGTTTCTTCCAATGTAGGAGGGCTTTTGCCAAGAAAAATATATTTTGACGGCAGTACATCAAAAGTCTGGCTTAAGCATATAAAAACTGATTATGAAGTTCTTCAAAAAGTTGAACTTGATTATCTTGATAAACTTCATCAGCAGGAAAATAAAGTTGGTGAAGTGCACTTGTTTTAAAAAGGGCTTTGGGGTTTGTAAAGGCTGTTTAGCTGTATGAAAAAGGTTTTTGCTCCATATCAACATACGCTTTCTCTGACAGATTTTAAGCGTCTGGCAAGTTATATCGAAAAGAATGTAGGTATAAAAATGCCTGAGCAGAAAATCCTTATGATGCAGGCACGCCTTGCTTCAAGACTGAACGCCCTTAATATGACAAGTTTTTCAGATTATGTAGATTATGTTCTTTCAGGGCAGCATAGCGAAGAAGTTCTGCACATGATAGACGTTATGACCACGAATCTGACGCATTTTTTCCGTGAACCTACGCATTTTGAATTTTTATCCCAGCATGTACTTCCTGAATTTTTAAGCAATAACCGCAAAAGCATAAAACTGTGGTCAGCAGGCTGTTCTTCCGGTCAGGAACCATATACGCTTGCCATAGTTATAAAAGAGTTTTTACGGAAAAATAAAGTACAGATGTTTGATTTTTCAATACTTGCAAGTGATATTTCAACCAGAGTTTTAGACAAGGCCGAAAAAGCTGTATATCCTGCAGAGAATATATCAAAAGTTCCTCTTGGAATAAAAAAGAATTATTTCCTTAAAAGCAAAAATTCAGACAAGCCTCTTGTCCGGATAAAACCGGAAATCCGAAGAATCGTTTCATTTAAAAGAATAAATTTTATAGATGCAGATTATGGCTTAAACGAAACTTTCCAGATTATCTTTTGCAGGAATGTTTTAATCTATTTTGATAAAGACGTTCAAAAGAAAGTTTTGCAGAAATTCATGGAATTTCTTGAACCCGGCGGATATTTGTTTCTGGGGCATTCAGAAACAATTATGAATATGGACCTTCCGTTAAAAACCGTATCGCCTACAGTTTTTCAGAAAATATAAAAGAGGAAGTTCGTATGAAAATTAAAGTTTTAATTATCGATGATTCAGCTGTAGTAAGGCAGACTTTAACAGAAATCCTTTCATCTGATCCTGAGATTGAAGTTATGGGAACTGCAAGTGACCCTATTTTTGCAGCCCGTAAAATTCAGAACGACAGGCCGGATGTTATTACGCTTGATGTTGAAATGCCAAGAATGGACGGACTTACTTTTTTAAAACGAATAAACAGTCTCGAACAGCCGATTCCTGTTGTAATCTGTTCTTCAAAAATAGAAAAAGGCAGCCAGAATGAAATGAAAGCCATTGAATATGGTGCTGCAGAATTAATATTAAAGCCTCAGCTTGGAACAAGAACTTTCTTAAATGAATCAAAAATTCAGATTTGTGATGCAATAAAAGCCGCTTACTGCGCAAGACATAAAATAAAAAAAATCAACTGGAAAGAACCTCTGGCAGAACCAAAACTTGATGCAGATGTAATGCTTAAAAAAGCTGCAATGCAAAGCGCGCTGGAAACTACAGAAAAAATTGTTGTTGTCGGTGCAAGTACCGGTGGAACAGAAGCCTTAAGGGTTTTCCTTGAAATGCTTCCTGTAAATTCTCCGGGAATGGTAATAGTTCAGCATATGCCGGAGCATTTTACAAAATCTTTTTCTGAGCGGCTTGATAAACTTTGCAAGGTAAATGTTAAAGAAGCACAGGATGGCGATAGCGTTGTGCGGGGCCGTGTTCTTATAGCCCCGGGCAATAAACATACGCTTTTAAAGCGCAGCGGTGCAAGGTACTTTGTTGAAGTAAAGGACGGTCCTTTGGTTTCAAGGCACAGGCCTTCTGTTGATGTTTTATTCAGGTCAACGGCAAGTTTTGCAGGTAAAAATGCCGTAGGCGTAATAATGACCGGCATGGGAGATGACGGCTCTGAAGGCATGAAAGAAATGCATGATGCAGGTGCCTGGACAATTGCTCAGGACGAAAAAACCTGCATTGTTTACGGAATGCCATGCGAAGCTGTAAAGAAGGGCGGTGTAGAAGAAATCCTGCCTCTGGAAGATATTGCCGGTGCTGTTCTAAAAGCCGTAGGACAGAAATTGTAAACGTCATTTTTTGGTTTTGAGATTTTTTGTCATGTCTTTTAAGAAAACCACGTTATAATTTCTACTATGGCATTGAATTGAGAATGGAAAATTGAGGGGGTAAAAAAATGAGTGCAAAAATTTTAGCAGTTGATGATTCAGTTTCCATACGAAAAAGCATTACTTTCATCTTAGGACAGGAAGGTTATGATGTAACCGAGGCAACTGACGGTGTAGACGGACTTAATAAAGCTAATGCAGATAAATATGGCCTTGTAATAACAGATATTAACATGCCGAATATGGACGGAATTCAGTTTACAAAAGAATTAAGGCAGAATCCTAAGTATAAGTTTACCCCGATTATTGTTCTTACAACCGAAAATCAGGATTCTAAAATGCAGGAAGGAAAAGCTGCTGGGGCTACAGGCTGGATAGTAAAACCATTTTCTTCTGATAAGCTTCTTGCAGTTGTAAAGAAAATTATAGGCTGATAAAGGCGTGTTTCTGCACAGGTACCTGCGCTCAGTTTTGGAGGCTTTATGAACAGGCAATTTTTAACTTTTACCCTTAATAATAGTCTGTATGCTGTTGAAGTTACTAAGGTTCAGGAAGTTTTAAATTATGTAGAACCTGTAAAGCTGCCGTGTACTTCTTCTTTTGTTGAAGGCATAATCAATTCCCGCGGAGAAGGAATTTCTGCAATAAACTTGCGCAAGCGTCTTGGCATGGAAAAAAGCGAAGTTACAAAAAACACCCGCATAATTGTTTTGGAAATAAGCCATCCTAAAAAAGAAAACGACGAAAGCGAAAATATACAGATTTTTGGTGCTGTTGCCGACAGCGTAGAAGAAGTAATAGAGCTTGATGAAAGTCTAATAGACCCGGCTCCAAAATTCGGCAACAGCATACCGGAAGAATATATAAGCGGCATTGGCAAAAAAGACGATGGTTTTATTATTATCCTTAATGTGGATAAGATATTCACCGAAAAGATGATGCAGGGTATTGCCGCTATTGCTTAAAACCTGCTGCGGTAAACACCGCAGCAGCCGAATCCTTTACAGTCCGTTTTTACAGAAGCTTTTCAATTTTATCTGCAATTTCTTTTGGCTCAGAAGTAGATTCAAAGCGTTCAATAACATTGCCTTCGCGGTCTACCAGGAATTTTGTAAAATTCCATTTGATGTTTGAATTGTTTTTAAAATCCGGATCGATTTTACCGACATGAGCGTTCATGAATACGGCTTTAAGTCCTGTAAATCCAGCAAAAGTTTTTTCTTTCTTTAAGAAAGTGTAAAGCGGACTTTCATTTTCACCGTTAACTTCGATTTTTTTGAAGTTGTCAAAGCTTGTGTGGTATTTCATCTGGCAGAATTCGTGAATTTCTTCATCATCGCCTGGTGCCTGATGTCCGAACTGGTCGCACGGGAAATCAAGGATTTCAAGACCTTTTTCATGGTACTTTTTGTAAAGTTCTTCAAGGCCTTCGTACTGAGGAGTAAAACCGCAGCCTGTTGCTGTGTTTACAATTAATAAAACTTTGCCTTTGAATGTCTGCATTGAAACATCATTGCCTTTTCTGTCTTTTACGGTGAAATCGTAAATACTCATAAAAAATCCTCCTGCGCGTCAATATAAAAAATTGTATCGTGCGTTTATTTTGATGCAAGAAATATTGTGCACAATCTGTTAGTATAAAATATAATCAATGTTATTCGGGAAGGCAAGAAAAATAATTACGGGGCAACCGAATAAGTTACGGTGCTTGACTGAAAAGCAGGAAATATATAATATAGCTAAATCCCCCCTTGAGGCTACGCATGTAGCTTCCATACGTCCATAAGGAGTTAACATGAGAAAGTATGAACTTATGGCTATTTTCCCTGTAGATGAGGAAAAGGCTAAAACTGGAACTGAATTGCTTAAAGCTGACCTTGTGCAGTTCGGTGCTGAAATCGAAAAAGAAGAACCATTCGGTGACCGTGAATTAACTTACGAAATTAAGAAACAGAATCGTGGTCGCTACGTACTGTTTACAATCAACGTAAATCCTGGAAAACTTGAAGAAATCGACGGCAAATTCCACCTTAACAGCAATTTGCTCCGTTATCTTTTTGTAAAACTTGACGAAAAAAAAGCTCAGTAATTAATTACAATCCATCTAGGAGGCACACAAAATGACAGATATGAATCATGTAACACTTATTGGCAGACTTACAAGAGATGTAGGAGCTGATGAACGTTCATTTGCATATCTACCTAGCGGACAGGCTCGTGCAAACGTAAGTATTGCCGTAAACCGCAGCCGCAAAAATGGTGACCAGTGGGTGGATGAAGTTAGTTATTTTGATGTTACCATTTGGGGAAAACAGGCAGAAAGCCTGAAACCGTACCTTACAAAGGGTAAGCAGATTGCTATTGAAGGTTATCTGCGTCAGGATCGTTGGGAAAAAGACGGACAGAAACAGAGCAGGGTAACTATTACTGCTACAAATGTCCAGCTTCTTGGAGGAAAATCGGAAGGCAGTCAACAAACTGGGGGATATGTTTCGAAATTCCAGCCTAAACAGAATTCTGAACCTGACATGGATTCCGCTCCGTTTGGCGGAGATTCAGGTGCGTTCCCGGAAGATATTCCTTTTTAATTGAATATCAAGAGGTGTTCGATAAATCACTTTATCTTATAAACTTATAAAGTTGATTTTTAATGCCAGATTTTTTTAGGAGATTATTATGTCTGACGAAAAACAGAATGTAGCTATGGAAGACGTTGTAAAAGACGAAATGAATACAGAAGTTGCACAGGATACAGGTCGTGAAAACGAAGGTCGTGCACACGGAAAAGGTGGAAAAGCTTATTTCCACAAGAAAGTATGCCGCTTCTGCGCAAACAAAATCAAGATTGACTACAAGGATGCTGACAGCCTCCGCCGTTATACAACAGAACGTGGTAAGATTCTTCCACGCCGTATTACAGGCACATGTGCTAAGCACCAGAGAGAACTTGCAACAGCAATCAAACGTGCACGTATTGTAGCTTTGCTTCCATTCGTAGCTGACTAATTATTTTAGCTTAATAAGCCTGGCTGAAAAGCCAAATTCAAAAAGGGCAGAGCGATCCAACTCCTGGTGACGCGGCCTTACTAAATAACAAGAGGAGCTTGTAAAATGAAAGTTATTCTTAACAAAGATGTTAAGCACCTTGGTGAAGAAGGTGATGTAAAGATGGTAGCAGACGGCTATGCCCGCAACTACCTTTTGCCACGTATTCTTGCTGTACCTTATAATGAAGTTACAGTAGCAATGTTTGAAAGCCGCAAGGCAGAAATTGAAGCTCGTAAGGAACAGAAACGTAAGGATTCTGCAAGCCTTAAAGAAAAGCTTGAACAGGTTAAACTTGAAGCAGTTATGCCTGCAGCAAAGAACGGAAAACTTTATGGTGCTGTTTCTTCTTTGACAGTTGCAGAACTTTTTGCAAAACTTGGTTTTGAAATTGAACGCAAACGCATTGAAATCCCAGGTGTTGCAATCAAATCAACAGGTAAATATCACGTTGTTGTAAAACTTTATGAAGCTCAGACAGCAACAGTAGAACTTGTTGTAAAAGCACAGGAAGAAGCACCTGCTGAAACTTCTGACAAAAAAGCAAAAGCTAAAAAAGAAGAAGTAAAAGCTGAAACAGAAGCTAAGGCTGAAGAACCAGCTGCAGAAACTGAAGAAAAATCTGAATAATTTTTTAGATTCTGTGCTATAATACATCTGTTATAGGCACGCTTCGCTTAAAACCAGCCTGCTGAAAACGCAGTGCTGGTTTTTTTTCGCACCAAAATGCTACTTATAGAAAAAAGGATATTTGCAAATGGATACATTGCTTAAAGATAAAGTTCCGCCTCATAATCTGGAAGCCGAGCAGGCAACTTTAGGAGCACTTCTTCTGGACTGGTCTGCATTTCCTGATGTTGCAGTGCTGCTGAAAGCTGATAATTTTTATTCAAACCAGAATAAGATTATCTATAAAGCAATGCTTTCAATGTCTAATCAGAATATTCAGGGGGATACTCTTACCCTGATAAATGAACTTAATAAAAATGGAAATCTTGAGCAGGCTGGTGGAACAGCTTATATTGCAAGCCTTACGGATACAGTTCCAACCAGTGCAAATATTTCTTACTATGCGAATGTTGTCCTTGACTGTTCGGTAAGACGCGAACTTATAAGAATTTCGCAGGAATTAAAGGCAGATTCTTTTGATATTACCAAAGAAAGCCGGAACATCCTTGAAAATGCCGAAAAAAATATATTTAACATAACTGAAAGAAATCAAACATCTTCCATACATGAAATGCAGGATGTTGTAAGCAATACAATTACCTTAATAGAAAAAAGAATAAATAATAGAAGCGGCTATACGGGAATCCCTTCAGGCTTTAACAAACTTGATACAATGACTTCCGGTTTTCAGAATCAGGAACTTGTAATTATTGGTGCCCGCCCTTCAATGGGAAAAACTGCCCTTGCACTTTCTATGATTCAGTTCATTGCAGTTGAACAAAAAATCCCTTGCGGCTTTTTTTCTTTGGAAATGTCCGATGCCCAGATTGGTCAGCGTCTTTTATCTCAGGTTTCACGCGTTACTGGTCATAAAATCCGTACAGGCTTTTTAACGCTGCAGGATTTGCAGAAAATTCAGGATGCGGCAGGTCTTTGCTATGATTCTCCGCTTTACATAGTTGATACGCCAAATATGCAGCTTCTGGATTTGCGCGCAATGGCACGTCGTATGAAAATGCAGCATGATGTAAAGATTATTTTTATTGACTATATCGGTTTAATTTCTACAGAAAATCCTAACGCTCCGGTTTATGAGCAGGTTTCTGAAATTTCAAAATCTCTAAAGGCTTTAGCCCGCGAACTTAATATTCCTGTTGTTGTTCTTTGTCAGCTTGCGCGCGATGCAGAAGGAAACGAACCTAACCTTGCACAGCTACGCGGTTCAGGTTCTATTGAACAGGATGCTGATATGGTAATGTTTATTCACCGCGAAAGAAAGAAAAGCAGTGATGAAGAAGCTCCACAGGTTCTTGATGCAAAACTGATTGTTGCAAAACAGAGAAACGGTCCTATTGGTGATGTTGACTTATTGTTCCTGCCTGCAATTACTAGGTTTGAAAACGTTGCAAAAGAAGATTCTTAAGTTTTTTAGTCAGGTATTTTTAAGACGGGTATAAGGCAAAAAAAAAGAGCTGCCTGACAAGTTTTAAATAGGCAGCCCTTTTTTATTATACAGGTTATTCACCTGTTACGATTGTTTTTCTAAGAACAACTATACCAAGATAAGATTTTACTTCCTGGTCAACTGTTGCAATCTTAGTAATATTTCCATTTTCTGCTGCCTTAGCCATACTTGCATCACCCCAAAGGATAATACCTAATACAGTGCCGCCCTTTGAAGTACCTGATTTTTCAGTAACTTCTGAAGTACCTGCTGAAACTGGAACTACTGTTGTACATGAAGCAAACAGAATTGAAACTGCGATTGCAATTGCTGCAAAAACTTTTTTCATAGGGGAATCTCCTCCAAAAAACTTTATAATATTATTAGTTTTTTGCTGTTGTTAGCATAAAAACGTCATAAATTATAATAATAAATGAACTAAATTCAACCATCCTGTAAAGGAAGTTCTTTAAAATATCTTATAGAAAAATATAACGCAGGAATTACAGAAAGCACAAAAGATAAGGGCTGTGCTTCCTGCAGTCCGCTTAATCCACGATATTTTGTAAGAATCAAAAGACAGGGAATTAAAAGAAGTCCGCTTCTCATAAGGCTTACTACAGAAGCTGCAATTTTTTTGCCTGTACTTTGTGTAACCATCTCTGTAACCATACAGAACGGTAAAAATAAAATTGCAAAGCAATGAAGCCTTAAAGTTCTTGTTGCAATTAAAATAACTTTTTCATCATCCCGGAAAAGCCTTATAAGCTCAGGTGCAAAATAGGCTACGATTATTCCGGCAAACAGCATAAGGCTCATGCTCAAGGTAAGTGTAAAGCTGTAGCCTTTGCGTACGCGGGAAAACTTTTTTGCACCGTAGTTAAAGCCAGCAACCGGCTGAAATCCCTGCCCAACACCAAGGGACATTGCAAAGATAAAAAAGAAAACACGCGAAACAATACTCATTGCAGCAACGCCTGCGTCCCCGTAAATTCTTGCCTGGCTGTTTATAAGGATTGTGGCAACGCTGTTCATTCCCTGCCTGAATAAACTTGGAAGTCCTATCGTAATAATATCAGCTAAAAGTTTTGAATGAAGATTGATTTTTTTTATGGAAATTACGCATTGGGTTTTGCCGCGCACAAACATGGAAATCAAAATTGAAAAGCTTATCAGCTGAGAAACCGCGGTACTTAAACCTGCACCTGTGATGCCCATTTTAAAATGAATCATAAGGATAGCGTCGCCGGCAATATTAAGGATGGCGCCGGTAATTAAGCCTATCATACCAAGGGCAGCTTTACCTTCGTAGCGCAGGATATTGTTTAAAGTAAAACTTGTTACCATAAACGGCGCCGTCAGCAAAATGAATGTTATATATTTTTTTGCATAGGGCGCAATTGTTTTTGTACTGCCTAAAAAGAAAACGATATTATCCAGGTTGCAGAAAGAAATTATGGCCGTAACGATTGCAAGAAAGAAAGCCGTAAAAAATGCCGTACTTGCAGTAATGCTAGCTCGTTCTGTATCCTGTGCGCCAAGCGAGCGCGAAATTATGCTGCCGGAACCGTTTCCGAACAAAAAGCCGATCGCCTGCAGAATTGCCATAAAGCCAAAAACTATGCCTACAGCGCCGCTTGCGCTGTTGCCTAAAGTGCCGACAAAGGCTGTATCTGCAAGGTTGTAAAAGTTTGTTACAAGCATGCTTAGAGTTGTAGGAATGCTCAGGCTTATTATTAAAGAACTGACAGGTGTTTTTGTCATTTTGTCAAACTGATTCTGCTGCATATTTCCTCATGCGGTAAAAAATGCCGCATACAATATTTTATTTTACAATATAATATCGTAATCCCTTTTTATATTTTACGCCATAGTACATATAGCCTTGCTTTTGTTTCCGCACATGCAGTTTTATTGAATAACTCATTGTGTTTTTCAAATTGTATGCGCTTTCACAAAATCAATTCTATCCGGCATGCTTACCTCGCGTGTTGGTTTGAAAGGATACCATTTTATTCAGACCGGTAAGAATGCCGTATAGCCTTGCTTTTGTTCCGCACATACAGATTTTATGGAATAAAACATTTTTTTTTCAAATTGTATGCGCTTACACAAAAGTAATCTTGATGAACTGGTATTGTGTGAATATGCAAAATTGTATTATTCTATAATATCAGATTAGGTAAAACTATGATTACAATTGATTTTAGCAGCCGCGGAACAACGGGCTTATGCGATTTTTTAATTTCTTCAATAAAAGAAATGATTATTTCAGGAAAAATTAAATCTAACGAAAAACTGCCGAGTAAACGTGCGCTTGCCGAGCATCTTGGCGTAAGCGTGATCACCGTGCAAAACGCCTATGCCCAGCTGATTTGTGAAGGTTACATTTATTCGATTGAAAAAAAAGGATTTTATGCCACGGAACTAAATTTTCTGCCGCTAAATCATTCTGGAATTTCTTCTAAACTGAAGGCGCGGCCGCAGGCCGCGCCGGACAGTGTGTCTTTTATGGCATCGGAAAAAAATAAAGCAGAATCAGGCACTCAAGATTTTTCTGAAAAACCTTTTCTTAACGGTACGAAAGAATTATTTGTTGATTTTACAAGCAATTCAACTTCCGCAGATAAATTTCCTTTTTCTTTATGGGCACGCATAATGCGCGAAGTTTTAAACCGAAAAGATGAAAAGCTTTTAAGCCGCAGTTCAATTAAAGGTGTTTATGAACTTCGAAAAGCAATTGCAAAACATTTAAACGATTTTCGCGGTATGAACATAAATCCTGAACAAATCATAATAGGGGCGGGGACGGAATCGCTTTATTCACTTCTTGTGCAGTTTTTAGGAAGAAACAACATCTACGCTGTAGAAAATCCCGGCTATCACAAGGTATTGGAAGTTTTTCACCTTAACGGTACTGAATGTATTCCTTTAAAAATGGATTCTTCCGGGATCAGTATGGAACATCTAATAGAATCAAACGCAAATATCGTTCATGTTTCGCCGGCGCATCATTTTCCAACTGGAATAATAATGCCTGTTAAACGGCGCTCAGAGCTTCTTTCATGGGCTGAAGGCGGAAAAAACCGTTTTATTATAGAAGATGACTACGACAGTGAATTCCGCTTTAACGGGAAACCGCTTGCAACCTTGCAAAGTTCTGACAGCAATTCAAAAGTAATTTATATGAACACTTTTTCAAAAACGCTGTCGCCTTCGTTTCGTATAAGTTACATGGTTTTACCCGAAAATCTTGTAAGCGGATTTGAAAAAAAACTCGGCTTTTATTCGTGTCAGGTTAGTTCTTTTGAACAGTTCACCCTGGCAAAGTTTATTGAAGAAGGTCATTATGAAAAACATATAAACAAAATGAAAAACTTCTATCGCGGAATAAGAAATGATTTTATAAATGCACTAAAAAAATCAAAACTTTCTTCAATATCTGAAATTGAAGAAGAAGATTCAGGCCTTCATTTTATTCTTAATATAAAATCAGCTTTTTCACCGGAAGAATTAAAAAAACGGCTTTTGCAAAAAGGAATAAATATTGCCTTGTTAAATGATTATTATTACGGAAGCACCAGAAAAACAATTTATGCAAACGCTACTGAAAAAACGGCTGGAGCAGGTAACACCGCTTTGGTCAGTTCTGAATTTGAGTGCGCAGCCATAGAAAAAACAGATTCTGCCCACGCGGCCTTTGTCGTAAATTATTCAGCCTTAAAAAAAGAAAAAATTGAAAAAGCAATTGAATTGATCTATGAAGCCGCCGTTAAATAACATCGAGCATTTCGCGCAGAAAGTGGTTTTCGATTTTTGCATTTAGAAGCAGCTCTTTTATTGAATAATATTTTACACCTTCGTACAAAAGTCCAAAATCTATATAATCTCTGCCGGAACTGTCTTTCCCGAAGGTAAGGTTATAGCTTTTGCCGTTATATTTGAACTCATACGGAGTTTTTGTATCAATCAGCATCTGAAAATCATTTTTTGTCATAGCACACCTGCGGATAATCTTACATAAACAATTCTAAACTGACAAGATAATAAAAATCCCTACTGCAATAAAAGACTTCATTCATTGCAATGAAAGACTTCATACATAGCAATAAATGATTTCGTACATTGCAATAAATGATTTCGTACATTGCAATGAAAGACTTCGTACATTGCAATAAATGATTTCGTACATTGCAATGAAAGACTTCATATATTGCAATGAAAATAAAATTTTATTGCAACAACTGTACACATTTATTGCTACAAAAGCATACATTTATTGCCACAAATGCGCACGTTTGTTACTGCAAATTTATTTTTATGTTGCAATCAATTTCTATCTGAACTTTGCACGAAGCTTAAAAAGAGGTTTTGCATGAATATTCAAACACTTTTTTAGTTATACTATGCTATAATGGTAAAAAAGGACTGAAATAAATGGCTTCATCTTTCGACTATTTTGAAAAAGAATTTCCCGCATTTGCAAAACTTGGTAAATTAGCAGAATCCTATTGTGAGTCAGATCCGAATGGTGCTTTATATAAACTCCGAAAAATTGGTGAAACCATTACAGCGCTTATTTATCAGTATGATAATATTGTCTGCCCAACGGGAAATGTAAATGATGTAAGTCAGGTTACAAGAATCAATACGCTTCAAGATTACGGTATAATAAATTCATTGCTTGCAAAATCCTTTACTCGTCTTAGGAAAATAGGAAACGAAGCAGTTCATGAAGACTTGGATTCTTCAATTTTAGTTAGAGAACTTCTTCCAATTGCATACAGCCTTTGTTTATGGTTCGCTGGAACTTATGGTACGAACAAAAATCCTGAATATAAAGAATATGTAACTCCCGAAAAACTAAATGCAGTTGCAAAAAAGAAATTCATCGTTAGAATAAAGAAGCCATCCGATTTTACTCCTCAAGAAAAACAGGACGATGAATCAGAAAATCAACTTATAGAACAGGCAACTGTAGCTGCAGCACAAGTTCCAAAAATCCTGATATCTGAGCGCAAAAATCGTTCCTATAAAGCCAACCGTGCGCGTCCTCTTACAGAAGCAGAAACCCGTGAACTTATTGATGATCAGCTTCGTAAGGTTGGCTGGGAATGTAATACAAATATTCTTAATCAGAAACTACACGGCACAAAACCTCAGAAAGGCCATAACATGGCCATTGCAGAATGGCAGACAGATTCAAAAATATACAATCACGGCTATGCAGATTATGCTCTTTTTATTGGAGAAAAACTTGTTGGACTAATCGAAGCAAAAGCTGAACACAAAGACATTCCTTGTGTAATAGACGGGCAGTGCAAAGAATATGCAAGCCTTATAAAAGATTCAGATCAGGATTATGTACAGGGAAAGTGGGGTGCAAACGGAGAATACAAAGTTCCTTTTGCCTTTGCAACAAACGGTCGTCCATATCTTAAGCAGCTGGAAACAAAATCCGGCATCTGGTTCATAAATTTTACAAAACCAACAGAAGCTCCAAAAGCATTACAGGGCTGGATGAGCCCAATTGGTATTGAAGAACTTCTTGAACGTAATTCTGAAATATTCAAACAAGAATATGAAAAGCTTGATGATGAAGAATTCTTGCGAAACAAAGATGGCTTGAGTCTTCGTGATTATCAGATAGAAGCAATTCACGCAGTTGATAAAGCCCTGGAAGAAGGCCGAAAGAATATCCTTCTTGCCATGGCAACAGGAACCGGAAAGACCCGAACATTTCTTGCGTTGATTTACCGCTTCTTAAAGAGTAAACGTTTTAAGCGAATCCTGCTTCTGGTAGACCGCAATTCTCTTGGAAAGCAGGCATTCGATGTATTTAGCGAAGTAAAACTCGATCAGCTTCAGCCTCTTACAGACATATACAATATAAAAAATCTAGATGAAAAGATAATTGATAAAGAAACAAAACTCCAGATTTCTACTGTTCAGGGAATGGTTCAGCGCATCTTGTACAACGATGGCGACCGAATGCCTGCTGTAACTGATTTTGATTTAGTGATTATTGATGAAGCTCACCGCGGTTATATTCTCGATAAAGAAATGGCAGATGAAGAATTATTCTTCCGTGACCAGCTGGATTATCAAAGTAAGTACCGCAATATTATTGAATACTTTGATGCAGTTAGAATCGGTTTTACAGCCACACCTGCATTACAGACAACTCAGATATTTGGCGAACCAGTTTATACCTATTCATACCGCCGCGCGGTTTACGAAGGTTATCTTTGCGACCATGATGTTCCTTATATTATTTCTACAGATAAAACTCGTAACGGAATTCACTTTGAAGCAGGAACTCTTGTAGATAAATACGACCCGAATAATAAGACTGTTGTAAAAGCCGAAGTAGAGCCTGATGAGGTTGATTACGATGTAGAAAAGTTCAACAGAGATATCATAACACGCCCATTCAATGAAGCAGTTTTTTCTGAGCTTTTTGAAAACGGGTATCTTACTCTGGATGCCCCAGAAACGCACGGTAAAACTTTGATATTTGCAGTGAACGATGAACACGCAGATATGATTGTTGACATCATCAAAAAGATTTGTGAAAAGAACGAACTTCCTGAGCAAGCTGTGATGAAAATTACAGGAAGCGCAGGCGGTGGAAATCAAAAGAAAATTGAAGACCTTATAAAACAGTTTAAGAATGAAACCTTTCCAAGTGTTGTAGTAACTGTAGACTTGCTTACTACTGGAATAGATGTTCCTTCAATTTCAAATCTTGTTTTTATGAGATGTATTAAGTCACGCATTTTGTTTGAACAAATGCTGGGACGTGCTACACGACGCTGTCCTGAAATCAATAAGACTCATTTTAATATTTATGACCCGGCCGGAGTTTATGACCATATCAAAGATAAAATTGATATGCAGCCGGTAGTTCAACAACCAAAGATTAAAATGACAGAGCTTATTGATGCAATGGCTTCTATCCCCGACACGGAAGCAAGAATAATTCAATATCAAATTGAACAGCTTCTGGCAAAAGTAAATCGCAAAAAGAATAATCTTACTCCAGAAGCAATTTCAAATTTCAAAATACTCACAAAAGAACCGAGCATAGAATCCTATCTCAAAAAGATAGAAGAGTTAAATCCAATCGAGGCTAAAAAGCAGATTATCGCAGAAAGAAAAGTATTCGAACTTCTGGAAAATGATAAAGCCGAGTTGCGCAAAATAATCATAGATAACAGGCCAGATTCAGATGTTCAGATAAGCCGCGGATACGGCAAGCACAATCTGCAGCAGCCGGAAGATTACATCGAAGAATTTACAAATTATATAAAAGAAAACCGTAACAAAATTGAAGCATTAAAAATTGTCTGCACACGGCCTTCAGCTCTTACCCGTGAAGCCTTAAAAAATCTTGCTGTTATTCTTGCAAATGAAGGTTATGATTTAACAAGCCTTAACACTGCATGGAACAAGGTAACTAACGCTGACCTTGCTGTAGATATAATCAGCATAATCAGAACCTGCGCAAATGGTTCTCCTGTGCAGAGCCACGAAGAAAGAATTAAAAAGGCCATCACAAAACTCAAGGCAAATCATAATTTTGGCCCGGTTGAACTTGGCTGGCTTAATGTAATAGAAGCAAATCTTTTGCAGGAAAATATACTTGAAGAATCAGTCTTTGATAATGAAGTTATTTTCCGTAATAAAGGCGGCTTTAAGCGCATAGATAAAGATTTTAAGTTCCAGCTCCGTGCATTGATTGCTGAATTGAATAAATACCTGTATGAAGATGTTGCGTGATAATTACTAATGAATAATTGATAATTGAGAGTGAATATTATTCGGACGTGCGTGAAGTTTTAAATAGAATAAAACAAGTTTTTGGAATTAATTCCAAAAACTTGTTGATTTTGCATACTTTTGGGATTATTATTTAGCAATGGAATCTTTACTGACAATAGATAACAAAAGAATTTTTCGTACTGAATATCTTGAACGTCTCAGAAATTTAAAGCATAAAAAGCTCATAAAAATTGTTACAGGAATCAGGCGTTGTGGAAAGTCTACAGTACTTGAAATGTTCCGTGATGAGCTCCTTTCTGATGGCGTAGATAAAGAACAGATTATTTTCATAAACTTCGAAGACTACGAAAACAAAGTGCTTCGTAATCCAGATTCACTTTATGAGTACATCAAAAGCCATCTTACAAAAAAAATGAATTATATCTTTCTTGATGAAATTCAACGAGTAGAAAACTTTCCGGAAGTTGTAGACAGCCTTTATATAAAAGACAATGTGGATTTGTATCTTACCGGTTCCAATTCTTCTTTGCTTTCAAGTGAGATTGCAACTCTTATAAGCGGCCGTTATGTAGAAATAAAAATGCTTCCGTTTTCTTTTAATGAATTTGTTACTGCAACTAATCAAAATAAAAATCTCTCTGCGGCATACAGACAATATATAGAAACAAGTTCATTTCCATACGTTCTTGAGCTTTTGGAAACACCCCAGGAAATAAATGCTTACCTTGAAGGAATCTATAGCACAATCCTGGTAAAAGACATTATCGACAGAAAGAAAATTGCAGATACTCTTGTATTAAAAAGTGTAACTCAGTTTTTATTTGATAATATTGGATCGGAGCTTTCATCAAAAAAAATTGCAGACACGCTTACTTCCGGCGGAAGAAAATCAGATTCCAAAACAATAGAAAAATATGTTAGTTCTCTTGAAGAAAGTTTTATTGTTTATCGTGCTGGGCGTTACAACATCAAGGGAAAAGAATATCTTAAGAGCCTTGAAAAATATTATGTCGCAGATATAGGTCTCCGTAATTTTATGCTCGGAAAAAAAGCGATGGACGTAGGTCATGTTCTCGAAAATATAATTTATCTTGAGCTTATCCGCCGCGGGTATTCAGTTTATGTTGGAAAAATCGATGATATGGAAATTGATTTTGTAGCCCAGAACGATAAGGGAAATACTTATATTCAGGTTTCTGCATCCGTAAGGGATGAAAACACCCTTCAGCGCGAACTTCGTCCTCTTAAAGCTGTAAAAGACAATTATCCAAAATTACTTCTAACACTTGATGATGATCCGGATGGCGACTATGAAGGAATAATCCGGAAAAACGCTTTAGACTGGTTAATGAGTAATTGATAATTTGCAAATTAAGAATGGAGAATTAAAAAATGACCACACAAGAAATCGTAAGCAAACTTTGGAACCTGTGCAATGTACTTCGCGACGATGGAATTACATATCAAAATTATTTAAACGAACTCACATATATTCTGTTCTTAAAAATGTGCTCAGAGATTCCCGGGGCAGAAGAACAGATACCTGAAAAATATCGCTGGGCAAAGCTTGTAAAAAAGGACGGAATCGCACTCAAAGATTTTTACAAAGAACTCCTTGACCACCTTGGAACAAAAACAAGCGGTCGTGTACTTGAGATTTATGCCGGTAGTCAGACTTCAATCGACGAGCCAAAGAATCTTGAAAAAATCATAAAATCAATAGATGCGCTAGACTGGTTTAGCGCAAAAGACGAAGGACTGGGCGACCTTTACGAAGGCCTGCTTGAAAAAAACGCCACAGAAAAAAAGAGCGGAGCAGGGCAGTATTTTACGCCGCGAGTTTTAATCGATGTAATGACAGAGCTTGTAAAACCTCAGCTTGGCGAAAAATGTAACGACCCGGCCTGTGGAACTTTTGGCTTTATGATTAGCGCCCACAAATATGTGCTGGACCACAACGACAACCTCATTCACTGTACAAGCGAGCAGCAGGAGTTTGAAGACAGCCAGGCCTTTACCGGAACAGAACTTGTTCACGACACACATCGCCTTGCACTTATGAACGCCTATCTTCACGACATAAATGGAAAAATCACACTGGGCGACACCTTAAGTTCAATCGGAATGGAAATGAAAGGCTACGATGTAGTTCTTACAAATCCTCCGTTTGGTACTAAAAAAGGCGGTGAGCGCGCCCTTCGCACAGACCTTACTTACACCACAAGCAACAAACAGCTCAACTTTTTGCAGCACATCTACCGCTCATTAAAAGCAGACGGAAAAGCCAGAGCCGCAGTAGTTCTCCCGGATAACGTTCTTTTTGCAGACGGCGACGGCGAAAAAATCCGCGTAGACTTAATGAACAAATGCAATCTGCACACAGTCCTCCGCCTGCCAACCGGAATCTTTTATGCCCAGGGCGTAAAAACAAACGTCCTCTTTTTTACCCGCGGCAAAACAGACGAAAACAACACAAAAGAAGTCTGGTTCTACGACCTTCGTACCAATATGCCAAGCTTCGGCAAAACAAATCCTCTCAAAAAAGAACACTTTGCCGACTTCATCAAAGCCTACACCGCTGAAGATAGAGCTTCTGTAAAAGACGAACGCTGGAACTGTTTTACCCGCGATCAGATTTCCGCCAAAGGAAACAGCCTTGACCTTGGCCTTATCCGCGACGAAAGCATCCTGGACTACGAAGACCTCCCCGACCCAATCGAAAGCGCCCAGGACTGCATAGACCAGCTTGAAATGGCCGCAGACCTCATCAAAGAAGTTGTCCGCGAACTTCAGAAGACGGAGAAATGATATTTTTAGCTACTATACTCGCAAAAATTAAGAAAAAACTTGATTTTAGCGACTGTAACTGATAAAGGATAGATTTAATTTGTAGTAACGGCGTTTAAAAAAAAGACTGCCACGATCCCTGGCACTGCAAAGCAGGAGAAAGGATTACGTGGCTTACATTTTACAATATATGCTATAATGAGGGTAAAGTCAAGGATAGATGATGGACAAGAATACTTTTGAAAGCTTAAAAAAGTCAATCTCAGAAGAAAGGCTTGCTGTATACCGTGCAGACGGCGTTGATGATACGACAGCAATTGCAAGATATATTTATAATATTGCCCTCTGTAAAAGCCTCTATCCGCTCATTAATATTTTCGAGGTTACGCTTCGGAACAGCATCGACAAGGCTCTGGAAAAATATTTTAACCAACCGGACTGGAATAATGTAATTCAACTAAATCAGACAGAATTAATGATGATAAATGATGCTATGCTCAAAATAAAACGTCAGGGCAAAAAATACAGTCACGGCCGGCTCATAGCAGAGCTTACACTTGGATTTTGGGTAGCTCTTATGGGAAGAAAATACAACAATCAGGGATTTCAGTTTGCTGTTATTAAAAACTGCCTGCACGGATGTCCTACAAATCAAAAAAGTTCTGGCGCTATTCAAAAGAACCTTTCCGAAATCAGATTTTTAAGAAACAGAATTGCACATCACGAACGCATTTCTCACTGGAAAGACTTGAAGCAAAAGCATGATTTGATTCTGGATTTTATCAAATGGCTGAATCCAGACATGTACACCATAGCCTCTGAAAAAGACACTTTTAATTACATTTATACAGATGGCGTAAAACCGTTTGTCGCTTTTGTGAATGATAAATTATAGACAATTGTATGGTAACGAAAAATGATTAATTGAAAATGGAGAACAAAATATAATGGCAAAGAAAGCTGAGATAGAACAGACAGTAATAGAAGCACCATATGAACTGCCGGAAGGTTGGAAGTGGTGTCGGTTGGGGGAAGTTGCTGATTGGGGATCTGGAGGAACTCCATCAAGAAAAAATCCTGAATATTATAATGGTTCGATTCCATGGATAAAAACAGGTGAACTTAATGAATCTTATATTTTTGATTCCGAAGAAAAAATTTCGGAAGAAGCTATAAATCATTCAAGTGCGAAATTATTTCCAAAAGAAACTGTAGTTTTGGCTATGTATGGTGCAACAATAGGAAAAACCGCCATATTTGGGATAGATGCTTCAACAAACCAGGCATGTGCTTGTGCAATTTGTCATAAAGATTTAGATAATCATTATTTATTCAATTTTCTAAAATCTAAAAAAGATTATTTCATTTATAATGCAAAAGGTGGAGCACAGCCAAATATTTCACAAGAAATAATAAAAGATACCGTTATTCCTCTTCCTCCAACACTCGCCGAACAACAGCGTATCGTAAACCGCATAGAATCCATGTTCACAAAACTGGATGAGGCAAAAGAAAAAGGCCAAAACGTAGTCGACAGCTTCGAAACCCGCAAAGCCTCAATTTTGCACAAAGCCTTCACCGGCGAACTCACCGCCAACTGGCGCAAAGAAAACGGAGTTGCTGATGAGAGTTGGGAAGAAAAGACGATCGGGGAATGTTTTACCCATACAACAGGGAAGGCTCTTAAAAAAGATAATCAGAACGGAACACCTCGTGAATATATCACAACTTCAAATCTGTATTGGGATAGATTCGATTTTTCTGAAATTCGCACAATGTATTTTACAGATGATGAACTTGAAAAATGTACGGCTAAAAAAGGTGATTTGCTTCTTTGCAATGGTGGTGATGTTGGTCGGGCTGCTATTTGGAACTTTGATTATGATATTTGCTTGCAAAATCATGTTTCAAAATTGCGAAATAAAGGAAATGTTGAAACAAGATTTTTTCTTTATTATTTCATGCTTTCTAAGATAAAAGGAAATGTAAACGGCAAGGGTATTGGCATTTCTTCGCTTTCTGCAAAGGATTTACTTGCTATGTCAATCAATCTTCCCACCATTCCCGAACAACAAGAAATTGTCCGCATCCTCGACTCCGTATTAGAAAAAGAATCCCGTGCCAAAGAAGCCGCCCAAACCGTCCTAGACCAAATCGCCTTGCTAAAAAAAACAATATTGGCTAGGGCGTTTAGAGGAGAGTTGTAAAAAATCAAGAGACTTTCTATGAAAAAATCAAAAAAGAAAAAACAGAAAACACAATTAAGAAGCCTCTCTGAAATTGATGTATCTAGAACTGGTGGACGAAATGCTCTTTTAGGCTATAACTATCAGCGGTTATATTCTTGTTTTTTGTTTTTAACTGAACTCAACAACAATAATAAAATTCGATGTGAAGGAATTGAAGATATTGATATATTAGATTTAGTTTCTAAGACTAGTACATATATTCAAATAAAATTTTCAAAAGAACGTCAAACTGCGAGTTTTATGGACGGAATTCTAAAAAACTTTCTAGAAGTTTTCTTTGTAAAACCAAAATGCTCTTTTAAGCTTGTTTATGATTTTACAGTTGCTGATGGGAATTTGAAAAAACTTTTTGAAAATAATCTTGATGAGACATCTAAAGAATTCTGGCTTATAAAATTAAATAATATTTGTATTGAAAATCAGTGGAAAACTACAGAGAGTTCTTTAGAACAGTTTTTAACTTTACTTAAATTTGAAAATTATCCACAAGATAAGTTGGAACAATTAATTACGAAAGAATTAATAAAACGATGTAATCTTAATACGTCTATACAGAATTTATATATAAATGCACTTAATTTTTTCTGTTTAACGGCAATGAAAAATAGATATACAGTAACTTTCAAAAGTCTTTCAGATTTGTTTGTTTCTATTCAAAATGATATTGAAAAAGGATTACATAATCCAGCTCTTTGTTATTTTTCTCAAATTTCTTTTAAAATTGATTCTTCTACAACAAGACAAATAGATTATTATGAAGGGAAAAAAGCCGTTTTATCTGATATTTTATATGAACTTCCTGTTAGAAGAACAGAGTGTGAGAAAGAAATTGAAGACTCAATAGATAAAAATACTATTACAGTAATAAAGGCATCTAGTGGGCAAGGGAAAACAACACTTGCATGGCAAGTTTGCTATAATCTAAGAAACGATTTTTCATGTTACCAACTATCAAAATGTGATGAGCAAGATGATATATATTATATAACAGATTTTATAAAAACAAGAATTTCACTTGGAAACAAGATTCTATTATTGTTAGATAATTTAAATGTACGATTGAAATTATGGAATGAACTTGTTCAGCGATTGGAACAAGAGGTCTCAATAAATTATAAAGTTTTAGTGACTACTCGTGAAGATGATTGGTATTCATTTTCAGGAGAACTTTATAATGTAAAATCATTAAATGTTGTTAGTATACTGCTCAATGAACATTCAGCGGAACAGATTTTTTATAAATTACAGAAAAATAATATGATTCATTCTTCTGTTAAAGATTGGCATGGTGCATGGGAGCAAATTCAAAATAGAAAACTATTGATAGAATACATATACCTTCTTACTCATGGACAAATGCTTGCAGATCGTATTGGCGAACAAATAAAAAAAATGGGAAATAGTGCTAATGGTAAACTTGTTTGCGAAATGCTTAGATACATTTACTTTGCAGATGTTTGTGGCATCCAACTGCAAACGAATAAGTTGCTATCAAATATCCGAAATGAAAGCACATCAGATTTATCAGAAGTATTAAAATCACTTGATAAGGAGTTTTTAATCAAAATAGATACTGCAGATGGAAAAAAATATATAGATGGATTGCATCCTGTACGTTCTCAACATATTATTGAAAGGCTTCATGAATTTATTTCAATAGATGAAACGGTTCTACAAGTTATAAAAATCGCGGATAAAGAGTCTCTTAATATATTATCATCTTTTTTGCCTTTGTATATTGGAGACAAAGAATTGTTCTATAAGCGCTTGGTAGATATTCTTGATAATGATTGTCTATCTTATAATTCAGTTTTTGAGGGAGTCTTTTCTGGAACCGCTATCAACTATTATAGAAAACATAAAGATTTATTTGATGAAGCAAATCAGCATTATGGTCTAGAATTGTTTTGCGTATCAACTAATCCTTTTATATCAGGCAACAATTTTATTGATCATCTTTGTTCTATACAAAAAAATGAAAATTTAGAAGCATTAAAAATTTTATGTCAAAAGCCCGAAAAACTTGATATAGAAAAAACAGACATTTATATTTTTTCTAGAGAAACTTACAGGAAACTCCATAATGTTTCATTGATTGAAGATATTGATTCTTTTATAAAAATTGCAGAACATCTATTTTTTATAGATAAAGAATTTATTCTGGCAGATAAACTCGATTTAAAACAGGAATGGAATAATAGAGAGCATTTATCATTGACAACAGTTGAATTACTTTTTTATATTTCATTTCTTGAAACTCCAACTGTATATTATTCTGTTACTAATTTATATAAGAAAGAAATTTTCTCATACATAAAAGAAAAAACAAATTCTTTGAAATTATATGAAAATGATAAAAATATATATGTAGAATATATTGTTTGTGAAACGAATCTGGAAACTATAAATGATGAAAGTGTAAATCGATTAAAAACTATTGCTAGGATATTACCAATTTATGAACATTATTGTTCCAATGTATGTAAACCAAAAATCACTTTGTTTTCAGCATATGAACTTCCAAATTTAGGAGTAAAAGCAATTCCATTGGATACATTTTCAAAGATATTCAAATCAGATTATGTTTCGTTATGGGATAAATCTATTTTATCGAATTATGAAGCAGCAAGTGTTTATGAATGGTTAAGATTTTGGATTAATACAAGACAAACTATTATTACGAATTTACAAAATTGTTATAAACTGCTTTGTTATAGGTTGAAGTGCGAATCAGGTAATAGTTTTATTAACAATATTTTATCAACAAGATTAGAAATAAATAACAATTTAGGAATGTCTTTTTATTTTCCACATTCCAAAAGACCTTTTGAAAAGACTATTGATATTGCTGAGAATTTTGATAAAAAGGCAAGAAATTATTTTTCTAGTATAAATAATTTTATAAATCAGTTTTCAGATTTGCTCTGTCATAAAGAAAATCAAAAATTAGCATTCTTAAATCTTTGTAATTCATGTAATAATCTAAGTTCAATGCAGGAATGGTTTGTAAAGTTTTGTGATGTACAAAAAATCTTTATTAATGAAAATGCAGAATTATGTAAAGATGAGATAAATATTTTGAAAAAAATAAGAGATGTTGCAGAATTCTATCTCGAACAAAAGCCTTCAGAATATTTTAGCACCACATCCGTTTTATCATATCATGACAAAAAAGAAATAAAATTCCTTAAACAAATTGAAGAATGTTTATTTTCTCTCAAAGCGAATTTTTCTGTAGTTTTTCCAAATTCTTTTATAAATGATGGAGTTTTGAAAATATATCCATTAGTTGTAAATGAATTTGATTTTAATGATGAAGAAAGGATGAATTTGTTTACAATCTGTTTATCTTCCCTTGCATCACAGATAGAATCACAAATTTCTTTTGTGCAAATTGCTTTTATTAATAATGATGGTGTTATAACATTTGGACTTTCATTTTCATTTGAATGCATTCAAAAATTAAGCAAGATACTAAATGGTAAAGAGGTCGCAAACATTGAAAGGCCGCCTTTCCCTCTTTCACCTGACAGTTTTGACAATCAATTTATATCATGTTTTGATATTCAACTTAAAATACAAGAAAAAAAAGATGAATCTTTACCTTTTGTAAAAATTCTTTCTAAACTATGGGAGTATTCAAAATACAGAGAAAATCTAAAAGGGGACAGTGATATAAAATATTTACAGTCAAAACTTACAAATCTAATAACTGATATAAATTTTTTATCTACTGATTTGGAGAATTCACAAATACAAATTGTACAAGATTTATGTGATAAAGTTTATAGTGGCATGATTTTTGATGACAGTAAATATAATGAATATTTTGAGAAGTATTATGATATATAAAAACTTTTTTGTTCTTATTAAATTTTTTATGATAGAGGAGAAATGTATTTCGGTTAATGATACTAAAAAAAAGCAAGTAATATTAATCCAGGAATAAATGTGAAATTATTTCCTTATTGTTTTTTGATAAACTGGAGAAAATGGGCTATTTCCGAAAAATACAGCGTACACGACTATACAGTCGAACAAATCTTAAACTTCATCAAATCATATGAGATTGCACTAAATGATTTCATACATTGCAATGCTCAAGCTCCTATATGAAATTATTTTTTTTAATCTGCAATATAATTTATTATCAGGAGCAACGAATGGGTATAAAACTGATTGCAGAAATTATCGGCGGGTTTGCGGCATTGTTTAGAGTTACGTCTTTGTTTTCAAAATCACCGGATAGAATAAAACTTTTGGTTACAGTCGGAAACTTTTTGTTTATGGTGCAGGGGATAATTAATAAAAGTCCGTCTTTGTTTATAAGCAATTTTGCCTGTTTGCTGGCTTATCTGATTCAGTACATTAACGGAAAGCGGAAGATGGAATCTTCCGCCGTTTAAGCATTTGGCTGCTACTTTACGACAGCAACTGCTTCAATTTCTACAAGTGCGCCTTTAGGAAGGGCTGCAACTTCAAAACAGCTGCGGGCAGGTTTTGAAACAAAGTATTTTTCGTATACTGCGTTGAATGCTGCAAAATCTGCAATGTTGGCTAAAAAACATGTTGTTTTTACAACATTGGAAAAATCTGTTCCTGCTGCCTTTAAAATTTCTCCAAGATTTTTTATTGCCTGTTCAGCCTGAGCTTCTATGGAAGAACCTTCAAGTGCACCTGTTGCAGGGTTAAGCGGAATCTGGCCTGAAGTATATAAAAATCCATTTGCAAGAATAGCCTGCGAATAAGGTCCTATTGCCGCAGGGGCTGTTTTTGTTTCAATTGTTTTCATTTTGTTTTCCTCACACTATATTGTATTGATTATTTTAAAATCTTAAAATCTGCTTATTTACATAAAACAAAAAGTCTGATTATCAATCTGCTCCATACCAAGACTTTTCCAAAAAACTTCGGCATTGGCGTTTTTTGCATCCAGAAAAACTTTTTTAGCTCCGGTTTCAATCATGAGCCGTTCCATGGCATAGGTACCTATTCCAAGTCCCCGGAAATTTTTATTTACTTCAAAAAGCTTAATTGAAAGAGTATCACCTATGAGCTGATAAACACAAACCGCTTTTAGAAAGTCGGTTGATGGAGTGTAATCAAAAACCATGTACGAGCACCCTTGTAAAATATAAGAAAATTCTCCGTTTCTGGCATAAGATTTCAAAAGCGGAAAATTATCCCATCCTTCAAGCATCATGTATGATTCAAAAATATCACAATCAAGAATTCGGTAGTTAAGATTCATCAGAACTGATTATAACATGGGTTTCACGAATTTAGAAGAAATATAGTTCTTTTTAAGGACAACCGCATTATAACGATTTTTTACATACAATTTTGTGTACTATCACGAAAACCAGCGACACATGCCACAAGAGAACCGGTGCCATTTGTTTGCAAGTATTCTATATCTTAATCTATTCCGGTTCTATTGTGCATGGTCACTGTCTTTCGTTTCCGTACCCAAAATTCTTGTAATATCCGGTTATAATGCGTTTGTATTGGTTTAAAGTGCTTTCTCCCCCCTTGCATTAAGGCTTCATTTTCTCTATATTATTGAAACTCCACAGGCAGTTCGCAGTCCTTCCTGCCTTCAGTATCGGCTGTAAAACAAAACCAGGTCAATTCTATTTTTTTGAGGTCATTTAAATGAATGAACTTTTTCTCATTATCACACTTTTTGTGTCATTTGGCGGAACTCTGCTTTTCCTCAAGGTGTTCGGTAAAGGCGGACTTTTTGCCTGGATTGGTATCTGTACAGTACTTGCAAACATTGAAGTAACAATTCTTGTACACGCCTTTGGAATGGATCAGACATTGGGAAACACGCTTTTTGCAGCAACCTTCCTTGCTACTGATATTTTAAGCGAACTTTACGGCAAAAAAGATGCAACAAAAGGAGTTCTTGCAGGAATATTAACAAGTTTAAGCTTTATTCTGCTTTCGTTTATGTGGGTACGTTATAATCCTGCCGAAGGAGACTGGGCAAGTGAATTTGTAACAGGGCTTTTTTCTAACACACCACGTATGCTTCTTTCAAGTTTGATTGCTTATGTAATTTCAGAATTTGTTGATGTTTCCCTTTACCACGCCTGGTGGAATCTTACAGAAAAGAAAACCGGAAGTCACACAAAAATGCTGTGGTTCCGTAACAATTTTTCTACTCTGATTTCTCAGTTTGTAAACATTGTACTTTTTAACTTTGGAGCTTTCCTTGGAATCTACAGCTTTAATGAATTGATTTCAATTACAGCTTCCTGCTATGTAATTTACATTGCAACAAGTCTGCTTGATACACCGTTTATTTATCTTGCACGCAAAATCAAGGTAAAGGAAGAGTAGGTATAATTTTTTTTATTCCGGGTGTGTCAGAAGCTGAAGACGCACCTGCGTTTTTCTATCCGTTTATAATCGACTTGAAATATTCAAGGCTCTTTTCTTTTTCAGGAACGCCTTCAAATACAAAAATCGGGTCTGCAATTTTTGCACGAATCTTCCGAATCATTTTATCCCAGCCCATAATTCCTTTGCCTAAGGCAACTTCAACAAGTTTTCCGTTTATTACAGAAAAATCCTTTATATGAAAGCATGCGATTTTTTCGTCTAAAAGTTCCAGTGCTTCATCTAAAATTTCAAAGCGCTGTTCATAGTTTCCTATATAAAGATAGTTGAATATATCAACTGTTGAAAAAACATGTCCGCCACCGATTTCTGCAACGTTAAGTTCGTCCAATAGTCGTTTCATCTGTTTAGGACAGTAAATGCAGTGATGCCAGGCTCCTTCTATTGAAGCATAAGAGCCTGCTTCTTTTGCGGCCTTTGCAATCGGGGTAAAAACTTTTTTTACTTCCTGAAAAGCTTCTTCGGTCTGATTTTTAGGATTATATGTCCACGGCTCATCATTATAAGAGCCAGTTTCGCTTGCAACAAATTTTGCTCCAAGAAGCGAAGCTTTTTTAAGATGATCAATAAACTTTGCCTGTCCGGCATTAACCTTGGTTTTGTCACTGTGTACGGGATTAAAATATGCTCCCAAAACCGGGATTTTTACGTTGTTTTTTTCAAAGCCTTCGCGGATTTCTTTGCAGACATCTTCTGTAAGCGTGTCCGGGTTTCCGTTCTGATTTTTAATGGCTTTTGCAATTGCAAGCTGAACGCCTGTAAAGCCAAGTTCATTTATCGCTTTGCCTAATTCATCTGCGGAAGCAAGGCCTACATCATGCGGTCTGATACAAATTGTCATGATTTATTTTTCCTGTTTGGCAGGACAGCAGCTGTTGCAGCTTCCTGTGCATTTACTTGATGCATTGCATTCAAACATTTCTTTCATTGTACGCCAGCCAAGCATTGCACATTTTACGCGCGCAGGCATTTTGGAAATGTCTTTTAATGCCGCAGCTTCCTGCAATTCTTCAAGTTCTTCATCTGTTACAGAATCTTTTATCATGCGGTTAAAAATATCGATATAATGTTCTGCTTCTTCTTTTGTTTTTCCTATAACTAAATCCAGCATCATGTCTACCGATGCCTGTGAAATAGCACAGCCTGTTCCTGTAAATGAACCGTCAGTAATTACATCACCGTCAAATTTTAAGTTAAGCGTAATGTTGTCACCGCAGCTTGGGTTTACGCCATGCAAAGAAAAAGTTGCACCTTCCATTTCTGTTTTATGAGCAGGATTTAAATTGTGTTCGTTAAGTATTTCCCGGTAAAGTTCTTTAGTTTCCATGTCTTAATCCTTGTATCCCATCCATTTACGTACGTTCTTTATCTTTTCAAGGAAAACGGCAACTTCGTCTTCTGTATTATAAAAATAAAGGCTTGCGCGTGCGCTCGAATTAATTCCAAGATATTCACCCAACGGCTGCGCACAGTGGTGACCTGCGCGGATTGCTATTTTTTCAGAGTCCAGAACGCTTGCAATGTCATGCGGATGAACTCCGTCAATCGTAAAAGTAACGATTCCGCAGTGTTTATTTCCATCAGGATTTCCAATAATGTTAACATGCGGAACATTTTTTAAGCCTTCAATCAGCATGCATGCAAGGCGATTGTCGTGTTCTGCAATGTTTTCAAGCCTTATGTCAGATAAATAACGGATTGCAGCAGCAAGACCAACCGCGTCGGCGGCATTTACTGTTCCTGCTTCAAATTTATGCGGAAGTTCTGCAAATGTTGCATCCTGTCTTGTAACGTATTCAATCATTTCGCCGCCGCGCATAAACGGCTGCATTTTTGAAAGAATTTCTTTTTTGCCGTATAAGGCACCGATTCCCATCGGCGCGCACATTTTGTGTCCACTTAAGGCAAAAAAATCAGCATCTAAATCCTGAACGTCAACTTTCATGTGTGGAGCAGATTGCGCGCCGTCAACAACCATAACGGCTCCGTTAGCATGGGCAATTTTTGCAATTTCCTTTATCGGGTGTGTAATTCCTAAAACATTGCTTACCTGACCTGTTGCAACAATCTTTGTCTTTTTGCCGACTTTTGCCTTAACTTCGTCAAGTGAAAGAACGCCGGTTTCTTTGTCACATTCCATGTAAACAAGCTTTGCATTTTTTGCCTTGCAGACCATCTGCCACGGAAGAATGTTACTGTGGTGTTCTGTAATGCAGACTGCAATTTCATCGCCTGCATTTACGTTTTCCATTGCATACGAATAGGCAATAAGGTTTATGCTTTCTGTTGTGTTTCGGGTAAAAATGATTTCGCAGTCTTCTTTTGCATTTATAAATTCTGCACAGGCGTGGCGGGCGTTTTCATATTCATCAGTTGCACGTACGCTTAAATCGTAAAGACCGCGCAGCGGATTTGCATTATTTTTTTTATAATAATCATCAACGGCTTCTATAACCTGATCAGGTTTTTGAGAAGTTGCCGCACTGTCAAAATAAATCAATCCCTCATTTTCTTTTGCACTGAAAATAGGGAAGTCTTTTCTGTAAATGTTTTCCATCGTCCGTATAAAGATACTTTTTTTCGTGCAAAAATTCAATCTGTCTTATTGATAGGTTTATAGAATTTATAACCTGTACCGGTTAATGATTATTCCATACGTTTGACTAAATCTTTAATTTACTGTATAGTTTCGACTTACACTGTAATGTGTATTATTATGTACTTTAGGACTTGACGCCGTTCCGTTCGAGTTCTTTGGAGGTAACCAAGTTGGTAAAAATCAGACTCAAGAAGTTTGGTACACAGAAAAGACCTTACTACCGTGTTGTTGTTCAGGATTCTGCAAAACCTCGTGATGGTGTTTGCGTAGAAGAATTGGGAACATACCGCCCGGTTGAAAAGGAAAATCAGGTTGCAATTGACGTAGAGCGTGCAAAATACTGGCTCAGCGTTGGTGCACAGCCTACTGCCATTGTTTCAAAATTACTCAAGAAAGTATCAAAGTAAGTTTCGGGAGCGCTAGATGGAAAAAGACCTGATTGAATATATCGCAAAATCATTGGTCGATGATCCCGGTGCTGTTTCAGTAACTGAAACCGAAGGTGACAGAGGAACTGTTTTGCAGTTGAAAGTTGCTGACGGTGATATTGGAAAAGTAATAGGTAAGTACGGCAGAATTGCGAAAGCTTTACGCACTGTTTTAAGTGCATCAGCTGTAAAAGACGGAAGGCGCTATAGCCTTGAAATCTTGGACTAGGATGCGGTTGTGCTTGAGCAGATGATTGTTGGTTTCGTCCGTGGTTCACATGGACTTACGGGGGAATTTAAAGTAGAAAGTGCTTCTGGCGAATATGAGCATATTGAAGCTCTGAAAGAAGTTACTTTGAGGCACAATAGTGACCAGAAGAAGTGCAGGGTAGAATCTGCTGAAGCTGGTAACGGTACCTTGTATATGAAACTTGCGGAAATTAATTCGGTCGAAGAAGTACGTAAGTACAACGGCTGGGAAATTGTAGTTCCGCGCAAATATGCCGCTCCTTTGAAAGAAGGTGAATGGTATATAGAAGATCTTAAACAGTGTTCTCTTATTTATTATGGAGAGAACAAAGACGGATTGGCAGAAGGATCTGCACCTGCTGAAATAGTGGGAACAGTCACAGACGTATTGGAAGGCGGAGGTGGTTACTTGTTGGAAGTTTCTCTCTCCGAGAACTGCAATATTCTTGCGGATAACATCAAATACGATGCTTCTGGAAATGTCAGAAGTGTTTTTATCCCGTTCAGAAATCAGTATCTGGGTAAAATTGATGTTGAAAAACAAGAAATTGTGTTGATGCACCTCTGGATTCTGGAGTAAGTCCATGAAATTTACTGTGCTGACCTTATTTCCTGAGATTCTGCGCGCCTATTTTGAAACCTCAATCATGGCGAAAGCGGTTGAAAAGGGAATTATTGCCTACGATCTGGTGAATATCAGGGATTTTGCCTTTGATAAGCACCGAACATGTGATGACAGTCCGTATGGTGGTGGCGCCGGCCAGCTTATGATGCCGGAACCTATAGGCTGTGCTCTTGACAGCGTAAAGGCTTTGAAAAAACACGTTATTTATGTAACGCCTGGTGGAAAGCCTTTTACACAGAAAAAAGCACAGGAACTTAGTCGGAAAGACGAACTTGTAATTATCTGCGGAAGATACGAAGGTATTGACCAGAGAATTATAGATTCCTATGTTGACGATGAAATTTCTATCGGGGATTATGTAATGTCCAGCGGTGAAGTTTCGGCAACGGTTATAATAGATACCGTTTATCGTTTAATAGACGGAGTTATTTCCAGTGAATCACTGGAAGAAGAAAGTTATTCCGGCGGACTTTTGGAATATCCTCAGTACACCAGACCGCCTGTGTACAAAGGGCTTAAGGTGCCTGAAGTGTTAACTTCCGGTAACCATGAAAAAATTCGGAAGTGGCGTCTGAAAAAGAGTCTGGAAAAAACTCTTGCAAACCGACCAGATATGATTTGGGCGGCGCAGAAGACTGGATTACTGACTGCAGAAGCCGAAAAAATGATTGGGGAAATAACAGAGCAGATATCGTTGAAGCACTGCAAAAAACGCAGAAAGCCTAAAAAAGATAGTGCTTCTGGTATAAAAATTATTGGAGATAACAATGGATCTGATAAAGACAATTGAAGAACAGCAGAAACGCGCTGGTGCTCAGAAATTCAATGTTGGTGATACAGTAAAAGTTCACTTTAAGATTATTGAAGGTAAAACAGAACGTATTCAGATTTATGAAGGTATTGTTCTTTGTATTAAAAACAGCGGAATCGGTCAGACATTCACTGTTCGCAAAAACTCTTACGGAGTTGGCGTAGAACGTGTATTCCCGATTAACTCACCGCGTATCATGCAGGTTGAAGTTGTTCACGCTGGTAAAGTACGCCGTGCTAAACTTTACTACTTACGCGACAAAGTTGGTAAGGATTCTAAAGTTAAGGAACTGGTTGGCGGTAAAATCGCTGCTGCCATCGCTGCACGTAACGCTGCTGCTGCTGCAAATGCCGCTGCAAAGGAAGAAGCTGTTAAAGCTGAAGCTAAAGCAGAACACGAAGCAGAAGCTAAAGAAGCTAAAAAATAAGTTAAATGCGGCTTAAAGCCGCATGCTTTTTCGTATGAATACATCTTCTGTATACATACATTCATTATCAGCCCTCAGTAATTCAGGTCGTGTACCGGAGTTGCGTGAGGGCGATTTTGTTTCTGTCAGGGTTCTTTCTTCTTCCGGTAATTTTTCCGGCAAAGCTGGCGGAACTTATACGCTTTCTTTTGCAGGTCAAAGATTTTCAGCATATTCTGATTTGAATCTTAGTCCAGGTACACTTTTTAAAGCCCAGATTTTATTAAAAGACGGAAAACTTAATCTTGTTCCGCAAAATATTGCATCTTTGGAAAAAACGGGGTTTTCGGTAAAAACAATAATCCCGTCTTTACAGACCGTAAATGCAGCAGGGCAGGAAGCTTTTCAGGCGGCTCTTGGAACAGAACTAGCCTCTTTTTTTACTTCTCTAGGGCTTGTGCCTGACTTAGTTACATTAAAAATATTTCAGCAGTTACAGCAGCTTGGAGCAAAAATAGATACTAAACTTATGGCAAAAGTTAGAGCCGCCGCATTGCGTTTTACTGGCAAAGAGTTTGAAGCAGCCGAAGCTGCTCTTCTTCTTGAAGAAAAAGGTATTGAAAGCTCTGACGAAGCTATACAAAGTCTTTTGGATTGCCTGGAGCATGAAAAGCATGATGCACATGACGGCGAACATAAATCTGACGGCGACTTAAATAATAGTGAAAATAGTGACTTTCATAACGGACAGAAATCCAACGGACAAAGTAATGATGGACGTAAATCTGATTCCGGCAGTAACAATACTGGCAACGGTGCGGCTGATGATAAAAAATCTGACAGCTCAAGCCTTGAAGGTGAAAATAAAAATTACATTGATGCTGTTGCTGCTTTCAAAAAACAGATTATGGAACTGGATTGCAATTCTGCTTTGTCATCTGAATACAGACAGGGTGGGATACTTACTCTTTTTAATCACTTAAAAAATACAGAAGATAATTCAAATCACTGGGTTATTATTCCGTTTTCTTTTTCATCTGAAAATGCTGCAGAAGAAATCATTCATGGAAAAGGAACAATTAAATTATTTTTTGATACAGCTTTAAAGACTCTTAAAAAAGCCGTAATTTCTTACTGTGGAAAAAGACAAGAGTACACTTTTGTGTTATACTATTCTTATAACAATAAGTGTTTAAAAGATATAGTATTTTCAATTCAGCCAAAACCTAAGGTTCAGATTGAAAAAATAGAAAGTGCATTAAGGGAGATGTTTTCTTTTGATGATTCAATAAATATTGAATGGTCTGAAGAACAGATTTCTCCTTTTTCGACCGAAAATACAAGCCTTAATTTTGCCGAAGGTAGAGTGTGAAAAGGTGGTGTATGAAAAAAGAAACAAAGGCCGTAGCACTGAAATATCCTGAAGATGCTTATGCTCCATTTATTGTTGCTTCAGAAAAAGGCTTTTTAGCTCAAAAGCTTCTGGAAATTGCTGAACAAAATGACATTCCTGTTATAAGAAATGACACACTTACTGATGTTCTTTCTGTACATGAAATAGGTACTTTCATTCCGGAACAGACATGGGAAGCAATGGCAAAAATTTTTGCATTTATAGCCGAATTAGAGGGGAAAAATGAATAATTTAATTAGAATTGATGCTTCTGATATAAAATTAGGAATAAGCTTTTCATCTCCTGTTTTTTTTGATGACGGAAAGAATATGTTTCTTGCCGAAGGAAAAACAGTAAAAAACTATCATCTTAATGCAATAAAAAAATGGAAACTTCCGTTTCTTTTAACCTACGGTCGTGAATTAACGGCAGAAGAAGCTGCGGATTTATCTAACAAATCTATTATGGATAGCAAACCTGCGCAGAATTCTGTAAATACGCAGGATTCTGTTAATACTCAGAATGAAGAAGTTCTTGAAGACCTAGAAACGCTTGAAGAAGTTGAAGAGCTGGAAGAAATTTAGCCGCTTATATTTGTGTACACTGTGACTTTTTGTAGTGCTTTAACTAGGTGCCTGCCTTATGTGCCGTATGCCGTGCTGAAAGGAAATTGCGTTTGTATCAAAATAAAAAAGAGCTTGGAAACCAGGGAGAAGATAAAGCCTGCCTTTTTCTAAAAGAAAAAGGTTTTACGATTTTATACAGAAACTGGCGGACAAAACGAGGTGAAATTGATATAATAGCAGAAAAGAATGATGCAATAGTTTTTGTTGAAGTTAAAACTTTGCCAAGCGGAAGTCTTGAAACACTTTCCCGTGAGTTAGACAAAAGAAAACAAAAAAGAATTGCGGAAACGGCTAAACGTTTTCTTACAATCAATCGAAAATATAATGAAAGGGTTATTAGATTTGATGTGATTGTAATTGACATGCCTGGTTTTCCAAATGTCTATCACATAGAAAATGCGTTTTTTGGGGCTTAAGTAATGACGAAAACTGAACTTAGACATTCAGCATCTGGTACGCAAATAAAGGTTACGCCTGACAGGGTTCTTGAATTGCGGAAAAAAATTCTTGACGAAAATTACATGGACAGCGCAATTCAGCGTATTGCTCAGGTAATAAGTAATAGACTGGTAGATAATTCAGTTCAGAGATTTGTAAGAGGATAGTTTCTGTTTCTGAATTAAAGGAAAAAACATGGACAGAAACAAAAGACATTCTCATGGAAATTATAGAAACTGGAATGATAAAAATCGTAATAACAAAAATGTAAATACAAATCCAAATATTCCTCCTAAAGTTGTTCCAAGAAAAACTTATGAAGATTTTTTGAATAAAGAAAAAGCAATCAGGGACTTTAAACAGCGGGAAGTTATATGCGCAATCTGCGGTAAAAAAATCGAAGATATGTCTTCTGCTCTTGCAGATAAGAATAGTGGAAATCCGGTTCATTTTGACTGTGCCCTGGAAGCCGCTTCAAAAAATGAAACTTTAAAGGAAAATGAAAAATTTACATATATAGGGCAGGGAAGATTTGGAATTCTTTCTTTCCCAGATATTCGAGATACTCGTCATTTTAAAATCGAAAAAATAATAGAATGGGAACAGCCGGATAAAACTTCCGGATGGCGCGAAGAAATTTCTGCCTTGTACAGCCAGACCTGATTTTTATTGTATAATGGTGTCGTTCCTTCGTCAGAGATTTTATTTGTGACAGTGATTTATTTGCGGCATTGATTTGTTTACAGCAGCGTTGGTTTTACGCTTTTAAGCGTTTTCGTCTTCTACTCCGTAAGAAAAGAATGCATCAGAAAATTTCAGGTGCTCAATAAGTTCTATTGTCTTTTTAATCTTTTTGTAAACCCGCAGCTCGCCTGTAGCATTTCCGTTTTCCAGTAATTTAAATACTTTTCCCGGATTTATTAAAGATTCATAGGTTTTTACGCTCATTTCAGAAGTGTTGCAGAAGGCATCTACATCGATAATGTATTTACGGTTTGTAAAACTTATAGTGCAGTGAATGTTTTCTTCAAGGCTGTTCTGAGAAAATTGTGTATTTGACCAGATTGATTCATATTTGTCTTCCGGCAGAAAAACAAGTTTATCAGGAGTTACGTTAATATAAGCGGCAAGTTTTTTATTGTATTCACCTTGAATTGCAAGACACTGATGCTGAATTTTCTTGCCGGAAATTAAACTTATAAGGTTAGAAGTACTCAGGTGTAAAAAAGGACGGGAAAGTTCTGCGCCCCAAAGTTTATCTGAATAGCCTGAACATTTCATTGGAAAAATATTATATACAATTCCGTCCATGCTTATAGTGCCGGAAAAAGCTGTGTCAGCTCCGGTTACAGCCCAGAATAACGGTTTTTGTTTTACGATTTTTGGAAAATCGAACATTCTTTCATAGTTTATGTCCCAGCTTATGCTGCCGCTCTGACTGAAATATTCCGGATGATTTAATGTTGTTTCCTGAGAATTATAAATTTCACCTTTTAATTTATTTAGTGAAAAAAGACATCCTGGAAGAAAAATCTGATTATTCTTTTTATCAAGTCTGAAATCTTTATAGGAAAAATAATTATTTATGTATTTGGCATTTTTGCCAAGGATTCCGGCACGCACTGCAATATAGGCAGATTTTTTATCCGAGGCAGGAGTTTCTGCTTTATCCTGATTATTCTGGTACAGCATGCTTGCAATTTCTTCGGAAGAAGGACCTCCAACTTCTGTAATAATGGAATTTCTTGTAGCAAAAGAAACATTTTCTTTACAACCGGCAGGATTTACTATTTGAAGTTCAATAAAGAAAGCATTATCTTCTCCGCTTATGCTGGAAACAGCATGAAAAAAGTAAAACCATTTGTCCATATTGTGCTTGTTAAATGGACTTCCGAGTTTATATGAATTGTTCTTAATGTTCTTCTTTGAAACTGCCATAATTTTTCCCTGTATTACATTGGAAGCTTAATTACTTTGCCTCTACTATTAATATCGGAATTTGTTATGCAGACGTTTATTCCTGTTGAATAATTTATAAGGTTTTTTAAAGCTTTTTTTATGTCTTTAGGGCTTAAAGAAAACAGAAGCTTGATTTTTTCTTCCCTGTCTTTCTCGGTGATTCCCCATATAGTCCGTAAAAAGCCGATGTAACCTCTGCTTGAAGGTGATTTTGGCTGAATTTCCTTGCTGTAGCAGCCGACAACACATTTTTCAAGCATTTCTTCGGTAAACTCAACTTTTTCTGCCTTTTTAAGGCATTCTGTAAATATGTCGAGTGTTTTTATAGGATTTGGATCGCGGTATGAAACTAGCGAAAAAGTTTTTTCAATCGGGTCACTGTAAGAAAAAGCCCCGTATGCGCCGCATTTTGTCCTTATTTCTTCCCATAATGTTGCGGTGGAAAGGTAGTGCGCAAGAACTGCTTCGGCGGCGCTTTCTTTTGTAAGCCAGGACTTTGCAGGTAAAATTTTTGCAGCATAGCCGACTTCGCAGTTTGTTATAAAGTTTTCAATATTTGAATCATCGATGATTTTTTCAGCTTTTATGTCTGTAAGTTTAAAAAACTTTTCGTCTGGAATATTTTCTGCTTTTTTCAGTTCTTTTAAATCTGCCTCTTCGGCAAAGTTTCTTAATAGCGGTAATGCTGTTTTCATGCTCTCTGAATCAGCTGTAATATGCAGGATAGCGCCGCCGTCCTTCAGTTTTTTAAACATTGAATTAAATTTTTTTGATAATTCAGCTACATCCGGAAGAGAATGCAGGGTAAAAAGCTGTGTCAGGCCGTTCCATATTTCATCTGTTGCAAGGCTTTTATTTATTCTTCCTGCAGCGCGCATAGAACAGTAAGAATGTCCTGAAGGTATTATTGATTCATCAAAATCGTTACGGGTTTCGTTTACAAGATCCTGAATACGTTTTAAATCTGAAAAATCAGTTCCTGTAAGGCAATCTTTTACAAGATTTAATGACTCTTCTGTTTTTTCAGTAAGCATTTTAATTCTGAATAAAACAGGATCACGCCTTGTATAAGGTTCATCCGGACATGTATCTACAGAGGACGAAGTTACAGAACCTGCTTCAAAACCTCCGCAGCAGCGGGCGGTTAAACGGGCAGTTTCTGCCCAGTCTTTTCCATTCCAGCCGCAGTTTGTAACAAGAGTTGTAAAAAGCGGAATAAGCGGATAGTCTTCTATGTCGATTGCATCTGCCATAAAACCGATATCCACGTAAACAATTCCGTTTGTAGCTTCTGTACTTGTAAAAAGAGGAATATTTCCATTTTTTGTTTTAAGAATTTCTTTTTTTATTGCAATAGGCTTTAATTTTGCATTTAAATCCGAAAGCTTTAAATGAGGCATGCAGTCTGTCTTATCACTTTCGTCTTTCTGCTGGAATTCATGCAGGGCTTTGTTTGATTCTTTTATCTCTTCTTCCGTAAAAGAGCGTCTTTTTTCTGCAATCAAAGACTTTTCAAACATTGCCCGCTCTTCAGAATAATTTGCATCAGGAGTTATGCATAGTAAGGAGCGGTGCATGTTAGTAATAAAGTATTTTTTTATGAGTGAATAAATATAATCTTTGTCATCTAAAATCTTTTTTTCAATTTCTGCAAAAGATTTGCGGACTAAAAGCATTGTGTCAGGCTCTTTTCCATAGTTCCAGGCGCGCAATGCCCTTCGTAAAAGCACAAGAGAAAATGGTCCGTTTACCCGTTTTACTTCCCTGTTTGTAAAATTGACAGAAAGCAGGGCAGATTCTATATCTTCTTTTGGAATTCCTTCTGTACAGATATCGTTCAATGTTTTTAAAATCAACTGTTCTACTTTTTTTACATTTGAAGAAGAAACTCCGCGAAGTCCTATAGAAAACATTACCGAATACAATGAACTTGTCATTCCGCTTGCTGGAGCTAAATCCTGACCAAGACCTGAATCCAGCAGTGCTTTTGTTAAAGGACTTCCGTCGTGTCCGCATAAAAGTTCAGAAAGAAGAACCAGTTCCATGGAACTTTGCATGTCCCATGCAGGGGGCAAAAGCCAGTTTTCAAGTACGGTAGAACCGTTTTCCTTATTGCCGGAAGATGGACCTTTTTCTTCAACATAAACAGGTTTTTCAAAAGGCTTTACTGTTTCTTTTTTTATAATGTCTTCAAGTTCAAAAGTAGTGCTTTGCATCTCCGGCTGAAACTGTGAAATGAAATTTTTTTCAATAAAATCCAGCTGTTCTTTTGTAGGAATATTTCCGTATAAAAAGACAAGGCAGTTATCAGCTCTGTAATATTTTTTGTGAAATTCTACAAGTTTTTTGTGCGTTAAATTAGGAATTACAAGAGGATCTCCGCCGGAATCCAATGCATAAATTGTATCAGGAAAAAGGCTTCTTACTGTTGCATCTGCTGAAACGGAGTCAAAAGATGAATAGTTGCCTTTCATTTCATTGTAGACAACGCCCTGAATTGAATAATTGCCATTTTCGTCAATTTCAAGATGATGTGCTTCCTGTGCAAAAATTTCAGGCGTAAGGTTTGGAAAAAATACCGCATCGCCGTAAACTTTCATCAGGTTAAAATAATCTTCTTTTATGATTGAACTGGCAGGAAAAACTGTTTTGTCAGGAAAAGTCATTGCGTTTAAAAAAGTTTTTACGCTCTGATTGTTTAAGCGGATAAACGGATCTTTTAGCGGAAAGTTTTTTGAACCGCACAGAACAGAATGTTCAAGAATGTGGGCTTCGCCACAGGAATCTTCAGGAGGTGTTCTGAAACAGAAAGAAAAAAGATTTTCTTCATCACTGTTTAAAAGATGAAAAACTTCAAGACCTGTTTTTTCGTGTTTTATATAAATTCCTTTAGATTCACAGTCCGGGATGTCTGTTATTTTTAATACTTTCCAGTTTTTATATTTTGTATCAGATGTAAATGTCATCAGTTCTTCCTTTAATTATGTATTTTCCTTCTTCAAAGGCTTTGCGCATTCTGCCCATAAATTGCGAAGTAATTTTTTCGCAGTCTGAACGTAGCATTGGTTTTCTAAGCTGTTCCTCTTCTAGAATTATATCGCCTCTGGTTTTAGAAACATTAGAAAGAATCTTTTTTCTAAAATCATCATTTTTTGCGGCTATAAGAAGCGCAATATCACCTGCTTCCATTGAAGAAAGTTCATTTTGCAGGTAACGGTCATCGCAGTTTATTATGTCTTCCAGTGTAAATAAATCTTTCTTTAATGCCTGACCGAGTTCAGGATCTTCTTCAGAAAGATTATTCAAAATATCATTTTCTGCCTGAACATCAAGCTTTTTAAGAATCTGTACTAAAGAGGCCCGGCCGTCAATCTGATTTGAACTTGTTGTGTCAATTGAATTAAGTTTTTCTTTCATTGTCTGATTGACTCTTTGCAGAACATCAGGTGCAATCGGAGTCATTTTTGCAAGGCGGCGGACAATTTCTGTTTTAGTTTCAGAATCCATTACATTGATTATGGAAGCTGCCTTTTGCGGTTTTAAATTAGAAAGAACAAGTGCCTGGATTGCCGGAAGTTCATCTTTTAAAAGTAAAATAACCTTGTCGTTTTCTAGTTCGTTAAGATATGCAAAAGGTTTTTCTTCGCCGAACTTTACTGTTTTTTCCAGAAGCTCTGATGCGCGTTTTTCGCCAAACGCTTTTGAAAGAATTGTTTTTGCAGTTTCAATTCCGCCGCCTTCTTTTGCACGCTGAACAAGAGATTGAAATTCTGCAAGAATTGTAATTGCTTCTTCACTTGAAACGTTTCTGATAGAAGCGATTTCAGGGATTATTTTTTCTGTCTGTTCCTGCGTTAAATGCGGAAGAATTTTTGCAGCTTCATCAACGCCGATTATAAGAAAAAACTTTGCAACGCGGCGGTAAATGCTGTCTGTCCCGTCAGGCTTTGTAGCTCCTGTAACTTTTACAAGACCGCCTGAGGTTAACAGGGAAGCCGCTTTTTTAGCTTCGTCGTCAAGTTTAGCTTTATCATCAAAGGATTTTGCTTTAGTTTTTTCCTGAGGGGCAAATTGCGAAAAAGAAACCCGTTGAACTTTTGGTTCTGCCTTAAATGCTTTGGTATTATTAACTTGCAGTTTATCTTGCAGCGGATTTACCGGAGTGCGCTGTATTTTTTCAAAAACAGGCTTTTTAATGCGGGAATCCTGACTGTCGTTTTCTGTATTTTTTCCGTTAGATTTTAAATATGCTTTTAGACGATAATCATTTAAATCCATAAGCAAGATTTTACTACACAATGAGACTATTTTCCATAAGTTGTTTTGAAACAGATTTAAAAAAAATAAAAAATCTTTTGCAAATTTAATATAAAATTAAGAATATGTGATATAATAATTATTGTTTTGAAAAGGGTGGTTTTTCTAATATTTTTCAATTTTCTCTTTTTTTCGCTTCATAGTCAGTCTTCCTTTGATATTCAGACTGAGTTGATTTCTCCGGATTTTGAATACTGTTACAGGGCAGTTTTTTCCAAGGTTGATGTGCGCAAAACTCCGGCTCTTTCAGGAACTCTTTTATTCAAGCTTGATAAAGATGATGAAATTTTCGTAGACAGAAAAAAAACTGTTAATGAATGGTATTTCTGTTATATTCCAAAATACAAGGTCAGCGGTTACTGCCAGTCGGCAGGATTTGTTTTAAAACCTTATTTTGAAGATATCGTTGAACCTCTTTTAAAAGAAAATCCTGCTGTTGTTTTTATGATTCAAAAGGGGGAAGTGCTTCCATGCCAGAGTATAACTTCCCTGATTCAGTTTCAGCTTCAGAAAGCAACAGCGGACAAGGCTTTATTTGTTGTAAAAACAGCTTTGCAGAGCGGCGGTGCTTTGATTCATAAAAATGATATTTCTAATCCAATAATTGAAAGTGTTAAACTGAATGATTTTTCTTTAACAGAATTTCTTTTGAATAATGGGGCAAAGGTTTTTATAAACGAGCGGGCAAGACAGTTTGCGCCGCCTCTTTATTATGCAATAAAAAACGGAAGCCCCAAAATGATTGAACTCCTTTTAAAATACGGTGCAGATTCTGACGGGCTTTCCTATAATAAAATTCCTTATAACCGGCATGTAGCTGATTTTGTTAAAAAAGGCATTTTGAGCGAGAAACGCGCGGATACTATTCTGGATCTTTTAAAAAAGCCTGAAGAATAAGCAGGAAAATGTCATTGCCGTGCAGGTTTTACTATTTTGCGTGACATGTTTTGTCTCATAATGTATGCTATATAAAAATCATTCATATAATAAAGGTGTTTGGCTATGCAGATAAAATGTCCTAATTGCGGCGAATCAATTACACTGGAACAGAATGCTTACGATTCTATTGCAAATGATATTCGTAACGAGCAGTTTGAAAAAGAACTTGAAAAACGAGCTGCTTCTTTAGCAAAAGAAAAGGAATCAGAAATAGCTCTTGCCGTTTCAAAGGCAGAAAATGCCAAAGAAAAGGAAATTGCCGAATTAAAGGCTAAACTTGCAAGTGCCAGTTCCGCAGTAGATTCTGTAAAAGAAAAATCCCAGTCAGAATTAAAAATTGCGCTGGCCCAAAAAGAAAACGAAATTGTAAACTTAAAAGGCCAGCTTAATTCCTCTAAAAAAGATTCAGAAATGGCTGTAAAAACTGCCGTTCAGGATAAAGAAAAAGAAATCCTTCAGCTTAAAAGTTCACTTGAACTTTCCCAGTCAAAGGCAAAAAACAGCGAAGCCGCGATGAAAGAGCAGTTTGCCGCTTTGCTAAAGGCAAAGGACGAAGAAATTGCTTTTTATAAGGATTTTAAGGCAAAAGAATCTACTAAACAGATTGGAGAAGACCTTGAACAGTATTGTCTTTCAGAGTTCAACAAAAACCGTGCGATGGGTTTTCCGAACGCGTACTTTGAAAAGGATAACAAGGTCTCTTCTGCTTCGGGCAGTAAAGGTGATTTGATTTTCAGGGATTATACTTCAAACGGCTCGGATAAACTTGAATATATTTCCATAATGTTTGAATGCAAAAATCAGGCCGATACAACTGCAACAAAAAAAACAAACGAATCCTTTTTTAAAGAGCTTGATAAAGACAGAAATGAAAAAGGCTGTGAATACGCAGTTTTAGTTTCAATGCTTGAAGAAGATAACGATACTTATAATGTCGGAATTGTTGATGTTTCGCACAAATATCCTAAAATGTACGTTATCCGTCCGCAGTTTCTGCTTCCTGTAATCACATTTTTAAGAAATGCAGCCATGAATACAATAGAAGCAAAGCGCGAATTGCAGGCTATAAAGGCACAGAATATCGACATTACACATTTTGAAGACGACTTAAATAAATTTAAAGAAGGATTCAGCCGTAATTACAATCTTGCAAGCAGAAAGTTTATGAGCGCTATTGAAGATATAGACAAGGCGATTGCAAACCTTCAGAAAATGAAGGAAGATTTGCTGGGCTCTGAAAATAACTACCGTCTTGCAAATAACAAACTTGAAGATTTATCCGTTAAGAAGCTTGTAAAAAACAATCCTACAATGAAAGAAAAATTTGAATCGCTGTAGGGGGGCTTTGGGAGAAGTTTGTTTTGACACGCTCCGCCTTTTGCCATTAAGACTTCAGACACCGGTAGCTTTTATTGCAAAACTTCCGTGGCCTTCAACTCCAAGATTTTCTGCAAGAAAGGGAAGTGCACTTTCAAGCTGTTCTTTAAGCATATACGGCGGATTTATAAAAAAAAGTCCGCTTCCGTAAAGCCGTGGAGTTTTTGAGCCTGACGCTTCTTCGAGCGAAGTCTCTGTGTGGCTGTCTGCCGTGTTTATTAAAAGCTGAACATCAAGCGTTTCGCAGATTGTTCCTGTCTGGGCGGCCGCTGTAATGGTTCTTTTCATATTTGCAATTTCCTGTGTGCGGTGGGCTAAAAGCGGATACCAGAGCATAATGATTCCGTTATTCCATTTTTTGTGCGCTTCGCAGATTGCCTTTGCAGAGTCTGTATAGTCTGATTTTTCTTCATAGCTCGGGTCAATTAGGGCAAGCCCCCTTCGTATTTTTGGAGGCATCAATGCGGCTAAGGCTTCGTAGCCTGAGCGGTGATGAATCTGCGGTTTTACATTATTGGCGTTTTCAGTCGGATAAAGTGGCTTTTTTTTCATGTTAGTTTTTAATACTTCAATTTCTGTATTGTGCAGTTCGCATAATACTAGGCTGTCATTTTCAGTCATAAAGCAGCGCTCAATTTCCGGGCTCCCGGGATAAAGATTCTGTTCACTATATTTTTTGCAGAGCGCAATATACGGTTTAAGGCTTTCAGGAATGTTTTTTGTGCTGTTCATACCCGCTGTACAGGTATCGCTGAGTTCCAAAAGTTTTTTTATTCCGCCTGTAATTTCACCGGTTTTTAGCGCCATGTCGCTTTCGGTAGAATAAATTCCGCCGCCTGCATGGCTTTCAAAAACGCTGAAAGGCTTGTTTTTTTCTTTTAATTTTTGCAATACAAGGCATAACGCAAAATGTTTTAAAACATCGGCATGGTTTCCTGCATGGAAGGCGTGTCTGTAGCTTAGCATTATTTCTCCGTACCTGAAGCCGAAGCAGAAATATTTTCAAGGCTATCAAGCCAGAGTTTAACACTTGCATCACTTGGCATTCGCCAGTCACCTCTTGGCGAAAGGCTTACCGTACCCACTTTTGCACCGTCGGGCATACATGAACGCTTGAACTGCTGGCTGAAAAATCTTCTGTAAAAAGTTTTTAGCCATTTTAAGATGATTTCATCTGTATATTTTTTTCTGAATGCGGTCTTGGCAAGGAAGAAAATCTTTTCCGGCGTAAATCCGAATCTGAGCATAAAATACAGGAAAAAGTCATGCAGTTCATAAGGGCCTACAAGGTCTTCGGTTTTCTGGCTTATCTTTCCGTCTTCAGGCGGCAAAAGTTCCGGGCTTACAGGCGTTGTCAGTATGTCTTTAAGAACTTCGCTAAGCTCTTTGTTTCCTTTGCCTGCTTCTTTTTCGCTGAACCATTCAACTAAATAGCGTACAAGAGTTTTCGGAATTGAACTGTTTACGCCATACATAGACATGTGGTCGCCGTTGTAGGTTGCCCAGCCTAAAGCAAGCTCTGAAAGGTCACCTGTTCCTATTACAATTCCGCCGCTCTGGTTTGCAAGATCCATGAGTACCTGTGTACGTTCGCGCGCCTGACTGTTTTCGTAAGTTACGTCATGAACGTTTTTATCATGCCCGATATCCTTAAAATGCTGCAGAACAGAATCGCTTATTTTTACTTCTTTTAAAGTACAGCCTGTTTTTTTTGCAAGCGTGCAGGCATTTGTGTAAGTCCTGTCGGTTGTACCGAAGCACGGCATTGTAACGGCAAGAATGCCTTTGCGGTCTATATTGCATAAATCAAAAGCCCGGCAGGTTACAAGAAGTGCAAGAGTTGAATCAAGACCGCCTGAAAGTCCGATTACTGCGCTTTTTGCATTTATGTGGCGAAGGCGCTTTGCAAGACCTTCCGCCTGAAGCGTAATAACTTCCATACAGCGCTGGCTTCGCTCATTTTTTTCAGAAGGTACAAACGGGTTAGGATCTACAAAGCGTTTCAGTTCAGATTCTTTTGCAGAAAAATCCGTATTTTTGAGTTCAAGTTCAACGATTGTATATTCTGATTGTGTAAGATTGCGCTCAGCTTTAATTTGTTTAATTTTCTGTCGTTCAAAGGCCTGATAAAAGGTTGTTGTCCTTTTACGTTCCTGACAGATTTTTTCTAAATCTGAATCTGCAAAAATCAAAGTGCCGTTTTCATCGTTTTCTTCAAATAAATCAGATTCAGCTAATATTGAACCGTTTTCTGCAATTAAGTTATGCGAAGCAAAAACTAAATCCTGTGTGGATTCTCCGTGACCTGCATCTGCATAAACGTAGCCTGCGATGATTTTTGCCGACTGCATAGAAATAAGATTCCGTCTGTAGCTTGCCTTGCCGATAACTTCGTTACTTGCAGAAAGGTTTGCAATTATTGTAGCGCCGTTTAATGCATGACTGATTGAAGGCGGAAGCGGTGCCCACACATCTTCTCAAAGTTCAACGCCCAGGGCAAATTCTGAAAAATCTTTTAATGTAAACAAAATATTCGTTCCGAAAGGAATTTTTCTCTCGTCGTTTCCTTTGCTGTTTTTGCCGCCTAAAGCAATTTCAGTAGAAAGTCCTTCAGGAGCCTGTGAAAAATACCTTTTTTCATAGAATTCCGAATAATTTGG
>JAEEWW010000005.1 GCA_016287815.1 Treponema sp.
AGAGTCAAAATAAGCTTGCAGCATTCTTGTAATACTGTATTACAAGTCTTCAGAAAGCCTTGTACAAGCTTTAAAAACAACTTTACAGAGATACAATACGTGTTTTGAATGTTAAAAAAAGAGGTCAGATAATGTCCAACCCTATTTCTTTCCGACTTTGCTGCGTAAATCGTAAATGTAGCGCTTGATTTTTTGTGTTGCGGTTTTTTCAAATTCCTTAACTTCCTGGATGCGGTTAATCTTGGAACTTTTGTTTACCTTGCTGTTTACAAAGAATTGAATTTCAGAAAGGATTTCTTCGCGTTTGTAAGCCATATCGCGGATAAACTGTTCTTTGGCAAGATTCAGGCTTTCAAGTCGCTTTTTTATTTCTTCTTTTATTTTATCTTCGTCCAGGCTGAGTAGTGCGACAAGCCCTTTATCATCTTCAACTACCAAAGATTCATTTACAAGCGGATGCTGATTCAGCACAAATTCAATATCTTCCGGATAAATATTTTCTCCGGCGGAGCCCAAAATCATGGTTTTGGAACGGCCTTTTAAAGCAAGCCGCTCAACTCCGTGGATTTTCTTTATTACGCCAAGATCTCCGGTTTTAAACCAGCCTTCACCCAAAGAATCGTCTTTTGTGGTGAACGCGGCGGCCGTCATTTCGCTTTCTTTATAATAGCCTTTCATAATATTCGGGCCTTTTACAACAACTTCGCCGATTCCTGTTTTTGGGTCAGGATCTAGAATCTTTAAATCTACGCCGTTTACAACAGGACCGATTGTCCCAGGACAGGTAAGCGGAACTCCGGCCGCCGCGAGAAGAGGTGAGGTTTCTGTTAAACCATAGCCAACCGCATACGGAAACTTTCCGTCTTTTAAAAAACGTTCAACCTTATAGTCAATTTTGGCACCGCCGATTCCAAAGAATACAAGATGTCCGCCAAATGTTTTTTTCAGCTTTGAAGAGGCAATGCGGTGCAGCAAAATCTGGAAAGGACGGATTTTATATAGAGTCCGCAAAAGTTTAGACTTAGTAAATTCTGGCAGAACCTTATTTTTGTAAATCTTTTCTACAATCAGAGGAACGGCGCATACAATTGTCGGCTGAACAGTTTTAAATGCCGGAAGAAGGGCAGAAATTACAGGAGGTTTTCCAAGGTAGTAAATACATGCGCCGTTCATCAGCTGCATGGTAAAATCAATTGTAAATTCGTAAACATGGGCAATCGGCAAAAAAGAAAGACATCGGTCCATTTTATTTACGCGGTGGCAATACTGTCCCTGAACTGCGTTCCACACAAGATTTTTATGGCTTAATTCTACACCTTTGGAACGTCCTGTAGTTCCTGAAGTATAAATAATGGAAGCCGTATCATCTTCGTTTACCGTAATTTCCGGCAAGGCAGTTTGTCTTATTTTTTCATCTTCAATTTTGGCCGGTATCACGGATTTTTTCTGGTTGTTTTCTGTTTCGTCAGCTGAAGATTCTGAATAAATCTTTCCGTCTTTTTTAATGATTTTAAAATCTTCCAGTTGAATTATTGTTGCAGGAAGTTTTTCAAGATTTTCCGGTTTTTCGGCCAGGCGTTTATACTGTGCTTCAGAAAGAACCATGATTTCAGGTTCACAATGAGCGCAAATCGTTTCAATTTCAACTAAAGAAAAATCAGGCAAAAGGGGAACTGCAATCCGGCCGTAATTGACTATCGCAAAGTAAAGGGCAACCCATTCAGGACATCCGTTTGCAAGAATTGCAATTTTTGTTCCCTGTCTGGCACCTAACAGCGTAAGAAATTTAGCCGAAAAAATAATTTTTTCGTTCAGTTGAGTGTAGGTCAGCGGTTTTCCGCCTACAAGAGTGCAGGCATTGCATTCTCCGAATTTTTTTACGGAATTAGCCAGCATCGCCGGAAAGGTATAATGTCCTAAATCTTTTATAGTTTCCAAAAGTTTCCTCGTGTGAAAAAATGTGCGCACCAAATCAAAACGCAGGCAAAAAAAAACGCAAAAGCATCATAATCTTTTGCGTTTTTGTGAATAAACTTATTCTATAGTTGTTTTTAATGTTCAGTCAAGTATCTTAAAAGAGGTCAGTTTGGAATGCTTTTTTGCGAATTTTGGATCTGCATATTGTAAGATTGCGGAGCATTACGTTTGCAGTATTGTAGTTTTGGATTTACATAATTATGAATCTGCAATAAAATCGAATTATCAAAAATCAGTTTATAAACTGAATGCCCTGATGCGGTAATACCGTAAAGCGGTAAAAACAGCAGAAAAATAGAGGATTTATTATGGAAGTTATTCAGAGTTTCACAATTGACCACACAAAGCTAAAACCTGGAATCTACGTTTCACGCGAAGACAAAGGCTTTACAACTTACGACGTTCGGATTACTGAGCCGAATAAGGAACCTGCAATGTCTCCCGGGGCACTTCATACTTTTGAACATCTTATGGCAACCTGGTTCCGCAATTCTGAAGTAAAGGACGATGTTGTTTATGTTGGACCGATGGGCTGTCTCACCGGAATGTATATCATTATGCTTGGAAAATACTCTGTTGAAGATATGCGTCAGCTGACAATCCGCTGTCTTGAATGGATTCTTACTCAGAATGAAGTTCCTGCGACCAGACCGGAAGCCTGCGGAAATTATCTTCTTCACGATCTTCCTATGTGCAAGTGGGAAAGTAAACGCTACCTTGACAGACTAAAAAACGATTTCCACTGCGAATACACAAAACTTTAGATTTCCTTGGATTATCGAAAGTTTTGTGCAGACGCATATTAAGCGTGTGAAAAGAAATTAATGGTGCTGAACTAAAAATCTTGTCTTATAACAAAAAGGGCTTCCATTTCTGGAAGCCTTAAATTTTATTTAGTAGTGCCTACTTTTTCCACGGATTGATTCTATTATAGGTTTCGTTTCTATCAGGACCTACAGAAACAATTCCTACCGGAGTTCCGGTAAAATCTTCTATAAATTCAACATATTCTTTTGCAGCTTTTGGAAGCTTTGAATAAGAACCGCAAGGTCTTAAAGAAGATTTCCAGCCTTTGAACTTTTCCAAAACTGGTTTTGCCTTATTCAAGGCAGGAATAGAAGCCGGGAAATCCGTAACGATTTTGCCGTCAATTTCGTAAGCTACACAGGCTTCAATTTCGTCCATTTCATCGTAAACATCCAGGTGGGTCAAAACGAGTGAATCAATTGAATTAACGTGGCATGCATAGCGGAGTGCTACCAGGTCAAGATAGCCGCAGCGGCGTGCACGGCCTGTTGTAACTCCATATTCATTTCCTGTTGTACGAACGTAGTTGCAAAGTTCGCTTTCTGTTTCGTTGTTAAATTCTGTTGGCATTGGACCGTTGCCGACGCGTGTTTCGTAAGCCTTGAAAACTCCGTAAACTTTGTCTATTGCGCGTGGACCGATTCCTGAACCGCTTGCAGCACCGTAACTGCCTGAAGCACCTGAAGAAACATAAGGGTATGTACCTGAATCAATGTCGAGCATTGCACCCTGTGCGCCTTCAAAAAGAATGTTGTCTTTGCGGAATTCCCACATTTTTGCGGCAATATCAACGCGCATTTTTAAAAGCTGTTCTTTATATTTATTCAAAAATTCTTTGTCTGCTTCGTCAAGGTCGTTCCATTTTTCTTCCCAGTCCAAATCTGCAAGGCGGATTCCGTCGCGTTCAGCTTTCTGAGAATATGTGGTTCCGATTCCGCGACCTGTTGTACCAATCGGGCGTTTTCTTGCTGCGTCGCGGTCTTTGTCCATCTGGCGGTAACCCGGCAATGTGATGTGGGCGCGGTCAGAAATGAATACGCGTCCTTCCCAATCTATTCCGTTGTCGGAAAGCATTTTAAGTTCGTTGAAAAGAGCTTCCGGTTCAATTACCATACCGGAACCAAGGAAAACTGATTTTCCAGGATAAAGAATTCCTGACGGAACCTGATGAAGTGCATACTTTTTGCCATCAACAACGATTGTATGACCTGCGTTTGCACCGCCTGCATAGCGGACAACGTATTTTGCTTTTTCTGCAAGGAAGTCTACAATTTTTCCTTTTCCTTCATCACCCCACTGGGCACCCATTACAACAACGTTCATCTAAAAGCCTCCGACGAAATTGCATATTTATTCATTTTTGCACGCACATACTAGCATAAAATGCAATTACATGCAAATACTGTGTGCTTGACATTAAAAGTTAACGGTGTTAAATTAACAGTGTAAAAACGCAGCGCGTACGTAACGCTGGCATAACACTCAAAACATATCGGAGATAATATGAGGAATTCTAATCCGCAGCTGATAATCCAGATAAAAAAACAGGCTCTGGAACTTTTAATGCATAAAAACCCGGAAGAAATCGGAATGCGCGACATAGCATCCGTGTGCGGGATAACGGCAACAAATATCTATCATTATTACAAAGATAAGAATGAACTTTTTCAGTCAGTTTCGCTTGATTGTCTTTTAGAACTTAATGAGCGGATTAAGGCGGCTGTAAAAGAAGATTCAGCAAAAAAAGATTTACCGGGAGAAAATGGCACGTCAATTTCAATTAAAGAGAAAATAAAAACTGCAATCAGTGTTTACCGCGACTGGTGTTTTGAAAACCCCCGGCGTGCGCTTCTGGTTATGCAAGGAATAAAATCTGCAACTGATGCATTGCCAGATATTATAGAAGAATATTATGCCTGTAACAGAACCGGCGAAAATCTTTTAAAAGAGGCGGTTAGTCAGGGACTTGCAAAATCAGAAAATCCGCGGCTTGATATCGGAATTTTAGTTTCCGGGCTTTGGGGCTGCATAGAATCAGTAATTCTAAAAAAATCTGAAATTGAATACTGGGAAGACGGAAAGGCTTTTACTGACCGTTTTGTTTCAATGTGGATTGATTCAATATTTATTCATTGATTAATAGGGGAAAAAAATGAAAACTATCAAAAAAAATCAGGTTGTATCTGTTCTTGCCGCAATTATGATTTTTATGGCGCTTCCTGCCGGGCTTTTTGCGCGGGAAATAAAAGTTAATGTGATTCCTGGTGAAAACTGGAAAGAAAAACGTGAAGCTCAGGCTGTAATCTGGCTTGAAGATTTAAAAGGAAATTATATTAAGACTTTATATGTAACAGAAAGGGCGGCGCGCAAAAACTGGATTTTTAGCCCGAAAGAAGGAAGACCTGAATCTCTTCCGGTATGGTATAACGCTTCAAAGTATGATGCTGCAAAATCTGCAAAAAAAGAAAAGGGTTTGGAGGGCGCAGAATTTGATGCCGTTACAAACGCAACTCCAAAAAGCGGAATACAGATTACTTCGCAAATTCCGGACGGAGATTTTGTATTAAAGGCAGAATTTAACACAAGTTTTGACTACAACGATTTTTACACAAAAAAGAATTCCGGAGTAAACGGACAGCCTTCGGTTGTTTATTCAACTGAAATTTCTGCTTCTGACTTAGCCAATTCCAATGGCAGAATAACTATGGAATTCTGCGGCACAGGTTCGCAAGACGGAACTGACGGAAAAATTCACGATTCTGCAGAAAAACTTACAACGGCAAAATCAATCGTAAAAAATATAGAAGTAAGCTTTTAGTCAGGCATTCAGCCGAACATTCAGGAAAATCAGCCGAACGCCTGAGCCGAATGCGCGGCAAAAATCAAAGGATGGAGAAACGATGAATATTTTAGTGCTAAATGGAAGTCCACGTAAAAACGGAAACGTAGCAAAAGCGTTACACGCAGAACTTAAGCGGTTTTGTGCAGATAAAATGCCTGAAAATACTGTTTACTGGCATGACATTTCTGATTTGAACTTTGATTTTTGCCGCGGATGCATGGCCTGCCGCTCAAAAGAAAAAAATGGTGTTTGTATTCTTGCAAACGATGATGCGCATAAAATAGCCGAAGAAATAAAAAACTGCGGCATGATTTTTGTCGGAACGCCTGTTTACTGGGGTAATTTAAATGGAAAACTAAAAGCTCTGTTTGACAGGCTTGTCGGTGTTATGATGGGCGAAACCCGCATGGGAATCCCTGTTCCGCTGCATAAAGGGAAAAAAGCAGTTGTTGTTACAAGCTGTACAACGCCGTTTCCGTTTAATTACATCTGCGGTCAATCAAGCGGGGCAGGCCGCGCATTAAGGGAAATACTCAAATCTTCAGGATTTAAAATCATCAGGACAAAAAATATTGCCGGTACAAAAAAGAATAATTAAGCCTTAACTTTCCGGTGAATATTTTACCGTCAGAACAGAGGCAATCCGGCCGTCAATTGTATAGGCACGGTCGGGGTTTGTTTTGTCAATAATTGCCTTCATTCCGCTGTAAAAATTATAATAGTAAGTTCCTTCCGGCAACGGCAAATCGAGCATGTAAAGGCCTGGTTTAACTTCTGCAAGTGTGTAAATCCACGAATCCCAGTTTGTAAAAGTTCCGCCAACGCGAATCTGCTGACCGGATTCTCCTTCGTAGACAAAATGAACTGTATTGCCGCTTTCAACCTGAGTTGCCGGCGGAATGAATCTGTTTATGTCGATTTTAGAAAGCCTTATTCCGTTTTCCCGATTGTATTCAGAATTAGGATTTAACGGGTCTGTTGTCCAAAGCCCGTCAATAATCAGTCTATACGAAATTGATTTTGCATTTTTGGGAATATCTAAAATGTAAAAATACCATGAATCCGTCTGATTTCCTTCAAAGTCACGGAAAATTCTCAGCTTAAACGGATGAACGGTTTTAAAACTTTCAAAGTCAAATGCAATGCCTACAAAATGTGCATTATGTTCAGCCGTAAAAACAATACAATCGTTGATTATCTGCGGCGAATTTATGCCCGTGATTTTTGACAAAAGTTCATCTGTTATTTCCGTTTTGCTGTTGTCAAATTCCTGGGCATATGCTCCCAGAAATGCCGACAGCACGATTAAAGAGAGAAAAAGACGTTTCATACTTCGTTTATCGGAAGTTTTGGAATTCTTTTTGAGTTTTTTTATAGGCCTTTTTTTGGCAAGCTGCGCGCTTCGTGTATTCATTTAAAATTACATTAAAGCCATTTTAGAAAAATTCCGTTAATTATAAGGTAGGTGGGAAAAAAATCTAAAAGTGATTTTCCTACCTTGTATTGGTCTATTTTGTGGAGTAAAATCAAAGTCTAATGCCAGGAAAAAAGCAATTACAAAAGTTTTCAGATGATGTACTCAAAATTGGCGACGAAGTAAAAGTTCGTGCTGCCCGCGGCGAAAAGCCTGCTATTTTTCCTGTTCCGCCGGAAACTCCAGATGTGGATGACAGTCAGGATTTTGTTCTTGGTATGCCTGACCCTGAAGATGAAAGCCATGCAGTTCCTAATTCACCTGATAATGATGATATTCCTGTCGCAGATGCTGCTGATGCAGGTTTTGCTTCAGACGGTGCTTCTTCCGGTGGTGATTCTGATCTTTCCATTCCTGATATTCCGATTCCTGGTGAAGAAGGTTTTGTTTCCGACATCCCGGATTTAAGCGATATTCTTAATTCGATTGCCCAGGGCGATTCGGCAAATGATGAGGGGGCTGCCCTTGATGATGTTTTAGGCAGCGTGGGCGATGATTCTGGCGATACACTGGGTGGTGCTGCTTTGCCGCCTGATGCTGACTTGGGCGGAGATGATATGCCTTCCGGTGGTGCTATGGCAGACGATGCCTTGACTGGACTTGATTTGCCGCCAGAAAATGCCATGGACGGGGATGATTCCATGGCTGAAAGTGACTTACCTGCCGGGGATTTAGCTGCGCCAGACAATACGGAAAATATAGAAGAAATTGATGAAATTCCTGAAGTTTTGGAAGATGAATCTTTTGATGCTTCAGCTTTAAATGTTTCTGATGTGCCGGATGCCTCGGCTGTTCCGGCAGCTGGGGATGGCGACTCTGGTAATGAACCGGATTTAGCAGCCCTTGGTGATATCAGCGATTTTGGTCCTGTTGCTGATGTTGGAACCGGCACCGAAGAGGCGCCTGAAACAGGAGACAATGTCAATGCAGAGCCTAAAGAAGCCACTGCCGTTTCTGACCTTTCCGATAGTTTAGGCGACTTTGATTTGCCTTCAGAAACTGAAAACCCAGATGTTTTTGGCGGAGATTTTGGCCTTAATCTTGGCGACGAAGTTCCTGCATCAGGTTCTGATGCAGGAACTGAAAGTGATTTTACAGCCGCTCCGGAAGCCGATTTTTCTGAAGTTCCGGATGCTGGTGATATTGATTTTGATGCCCTTAATGCAGCTCCAAAAGCAGAAAGCAGTGATGCTGAATTAAATGCGCCTTCTCTTGATGAAAGTTCTGCAAATTCTTCTGCATCGGATTTTGCTTCAGTTGATGATTTCGGACTGGACGATTTTGGTGATTTTGGAAGTTCTCCAGCTTCTGATGCAGTGGGCGATGCTGGCACAGATTCAGCCGGCGCGGCTGCAGCAGATTTTGGCGATGCATCAGGTTTGGATATTCCGGCTTCAGATACTGCCGGTACTGATGACTTTGAGTTCCAGGGTGAAGATCAGAATCAGGCAGGTCAGGGTGAAGAGAATCCGCTTGGCGATGTTGATCTTTCTGCGTTAGACGGTATGGATTTTGGTGATTCTGCCGGAACTGATTCTTCTTTTGGCGATGATTCAGGCTTAGGCTCCTCTTCCGCCGGAAGCGATGATGGACTTGGCGACGGATCAGAAAATTCCAACTTTGAAGATATTGACATAAAAGATACCGATGAAAACTTTGGCTCATCTGGCTCGGACGACGACTTTGAACTTGGCGGCGATGATGACTTTCTTATTCCAGGTTTCTCCGATACCATGGAAGCGGATTTCGGTTCTACAGAAAAGAAAGAAGTTAATCCTGTTTCATTCAGTCAGAGTTCTTCAGCAACTCCGCGTGATTATAAATTAACCGAAGAAGATTACGATAAATTCAAGAAAAATCTTGCAAAATATCCGTTGAATGTAAAACTTGCAATCGAAGAAATGATTGCAAACAATGACTTTACTGAAGACGTTATTTTTGAAGTTATTGAAAAAGTCGTTAAAAAAACTCAGGCTCGTCAGCTTGCAATTTTCCTTGAAAAAATTCTTGATATTTCGCTTCCTGTTCCTCGTGATTTTGAACACCGTACAGTTGAAGAATACGAAGCATATAAGGCTTCTTTTGAATATCAGCTTAAAAATAAAATTATTCCGCTTACACTTATTGTAATAGGTCTTGGTTTAATAAGTACATTCCTGTTTATGTGCGGAAAGCACTATATTTATCGTCCTTTAAAGGCAGAAAGTCTGTACCGCCAGGGCTATGCTCTGCTACAGTCTGATGAATATCCTCAGTCAGAGCAGAAATTTAAGGAAGCCGTTCATTACAGAAACAGCAAAAAGTGGTTCTATAAATATGCAAGAGGCTACAGAGAACATAAGCAGTACGAACGAGCCGCAGTTATGTATGATGATATTCTTAAACGCTATAAAAATGATAAGCCTGCCGGTCTTGAATACGCACAGATGCAGTGGCAGGATTTGTCTGATTACGAAGGCGCTGTAAGAATCTTGAATGACCGTATGCTTATGTACCATGTAAATGATCCGGACGGTCTTTTGGAATTAGGTGATATTTACCTTGACTGGGCAGATTCCGGCGAAACAGAAATGTACGAAAATGCCCGTTTAAATTATGCGGCTCTTATAAATCTGTACGGCGGAAAAGATTTGTACATGGCAAGAATGATGCGCTACTTTATCCGCACAGATAATCTGCGTGAAGTTCTTCAGTTAAAAGAAATTTTCTTCCCGAAGAAAAAAGCATTGGGCGCACAGGATTTAACGGAACTTAGCGGTTACATGTTCGATAAAATGACAGGTAAGCTTTCTGCAAATGAAGCATATCTTAAAGACCGTATCGAAGATGTTAAAGCCTTAATGGAACGTGCAATAGAGGCAGATTCTTCAAATCCTACGGCTCTTTATAATATGGCCCGCTACTATCTTAATATGTCTAACTATAATGGTGCAGCTTCGTATCTTGATGCAGCTGTAGACGCCTTTAAGAAAGTTCCGCGCCTCAGAAAAGCAGACGTTTACCGCCAGATTGATTCTTACAGACTGAAAGGTGAACTTCTTGTAAAACAGAAAGAAATCATAAAAGCTGTAGAAACATTTACTGACGGAATTTCAACTTTTAAAGCACAGACACCTGCTTTGCCTGGAAATCACATCGTAGGAAAACTCTATGCAGATATGGCTGATATTGATTATTTCAATTTTAACAATACAGATTCTGCATATGAATACTATAAAGCTGCAATAGAAAATGATAATGACATTCCTTCTATCCGCTATAAAATCGGAGCCATTCAGTATGAAAAAGGCTCATTCCATGAAGCAATGGGGTCTTTCATGGCGACTGCGGAATTTGTACCGGATGATAATAATCTTTTGATGGCATTGGGAAATGTTTTAATAAATAGAAACAGCTACAGTGCTGCAAAAGGATATTATGAACGCCTTGTAGGAAATCTTGATGCAATCCGTTCTGACCGTGGAATTCTTATGCCGCAGGTTGATTTAAAAGATCAGGGCGTTGTAGATATGTATATGAAGGCTGCAAACAACCTTGGTGTTACATTGTATCACCTTGCAAAACGCACAGGCAACAGCAATTTAAATGCTCAGGCAATAATCAACTTTACGGAATCTCTGCGTGCATGGGATGCACTTACCCGCAATCAGGAAAGTATGAAACGTCTTCCGGGTACAAACCTTGCTCAGGAAAACATACAGTATGTTTTAAAGCCACGTTCAAATTTTGAACCGGCAATATATCCTGATATTCCAAGAACCTTATCTGGTGAAGAAAAATCAGGTAAATAAAAAAGCACTTTAGCAGGGAAACCTTAAAAAACAGGTATTTATAATGAGAAATGAAGTTGTTTCAGGAATTTTAACAAGCCAGCGTGCATTAGATATAAAGAAAGAAATTTTCAGAAAATCCATACATTTATGCACAGCTTTTATTCCTTTTCTTCTTTCAAAATTTTACAACATAACAATACTGCTTCTTGTTCTTTGCGTCGGGCTGTACTGTGTTTTTGAAATTCTGCGATTAGACGGAAAGCGGATTCCTGTTGTTTCTGAAATAACTGCCGCCGCGGCACGAAAACGGGATGAAAATAAATTTGTCCTTGGTCCTGTAACTTTAGTTTTAGGTATCGTAATTTCAGCTATAGTATGGAATAAAATTCCTGCCGCGGTCGGAATTTACGCTTTAGGATTTGGAGACGGTCTTGCAAGCCTTGTCGGAAAACTTGCCGGAAAAATAAAAATTCCATTTACTGCCGGAAAAACCGTTGCAGGAAGTTCGGCATGTTTTATTGCTGTTTTTATTTCAACTTTGTGCGTACTCCATTCCGTAAAGCTGGCACTCCTTATCGCTTTTTGTGCAATGCTTATTGAACTTCTTCCTTTAAAAGATTTTGATAATCTTCTTATTCCTGTTGCTATAGGCGGACTTACGCAATTCCTTCTGGCATAAGTTTTAAAAATTGCATAAGACGCTTTTGGGAAAGTTCATACGTTTTTTTAACTTATGATGTGCTTTTGTATTTAAGTCCACAGATATTTTTTATGAAGGCTTTTCAGATAATTATATGTTCCTGAAAAAAGCAAAATTGTACCGGCTGCTAAAGCTGCGTAATTATCTGTTCTGCACAAAACCAAATATCCTGTAGACATTATTGCAAAACTTGCAGCCATTTTTTTTGCATTGTCAAAATCATTATCCTTCGCATTAAGAAACAAAGAAACGGAAGCTGCAAAAATTACAAGAATCCTGAAAAGAATGATAAAACTGTAAAATCCCCATTTAAAAGTACAGCATTTGGTAATTACCGTTGCATTTACCGGAATAAAATTACAGAAAATCATTGAAATAAATAAGATTACAGTAAGATTTCTTTCTTCGTTTAACCTTTGTTCTGGTTCGCTCATAAGCGTAACAAAAAGCAGGCTTAAAGGACATAGAATACGACCGAAAATTACAGCTTTCCCTAAAACTATGTACATTGTAGAAAATGAAGAAGCAAGCCCGTCAATAGGAAGCAGCAGCCTGAATAATTCTGAAAGACAGCCTAGTAAAAAAGTGCTGAAAAACAAAACTTCGGTTGCACGTGTTTTTGCAAAGTTGTTAAAAATAAAAAACTGAGTTGTCAGTGTATAGATAAAAAACATTATTATGGAAAGAATTACTGCAGTAAAATTGTGCTTGATAAGAAAAAAAGTCTGTTCAGAAAAAACTTCAGGCTCGAAAATGGAATTATTAAAATAATAGTAAAGAAAAATTCCAAGGCAGAAAAAATAAATGCAGAATGAAAAAATTCTGGAAAGTATAAAAAGCCTGTTTCTTGTTATTACCGTCATAAAAAAATCATAATCGCAAGGCTGAATTTAGTAAAGACTCTTAATAAAAAACCGAAAATTTAAAGGTAACAAGATTCTTTTTCCATCTGATTTTTGGAGGATTTATGAAAAAACTGATTGGTCTTGCATTAGCATATTTTTTGTTGCAGGCCATTGCTTTTCCTGGTGATGCAGCCTATTTTGTAGATGAAGGTTTTTCTAAAGATGGTTCTGTCTACGTTTTTGGCCAGTATGGAAAAACAGATAAAACCTATAATTCCTATGCAGAAATCTACACTGTAGATGTTGCAAAGAATGACTTTATTCCAAGCGGAGTTTTCAAAACCCTTCCGGGAAAAGCTCCTGCAAATGAAAGCGGTTTTCAGACCTATGAAAAACTTGCTGCAAAAAGTTTTTTTGTCCTTAAACAGTATGAGTTAAAAAAGACTTCTGCAGATAATCTTCTGTACGTTTGCGAAGATGAATCAAAAACTGGAACAGATACAATCGAATTTACTGATTTTGAACTTTCAACTGTTGAAAATCCTGTAAAATGGAATATAAAACTTATTCCAACAGTAACAGGCCTTGGAGAAAATATTTCTTCTTCTTTTTATATTTCTGTAAAGAAAGTTGATCAGGACGGAAATATTCTCCGGGAATTTACTGTCGGTTCGCCTGATGTAAAGCGCAAAGGAATTTCTGGTTATAAAATCGAAAAAATAATCCGCGATGCCTCTAAAAAGAATATTGTATTTATAGTAGAAAAAACATTGCAGGAAAAAGACGGAGTTTCTTTCCGCTACATGGTAGAAACCTGCAAAATAAAATAACAATAAGGAAGTGCAGAATCTTCTGCTGATAAACTGCACTTCCATAAAATTCAATTCAGTAAAATTTCATTCAGTTCAGCAATCTAAAAAAAAATCACCGAAAATCGATAATTTTTTCATAAAAACTTTCATGTTTTTTATATAAAAACCAATTCTATATTGTAAAAGATATGGAGGTTTTATGAAAAAGATTTTTAAATTTGCCTTTCCCTTTATTCAGGTTTGTGTAATCTGTATTCTTGTTTTAAGTTCTGTCTACAATGTTTCATGCCGGGTTTCTACTCAGGGAATCCAGCTTCTTTCAGGAGATTACGAATCGCCGGAACTTTTAAATGTAAAATCTGTTTCTTCTTCAAAAATCATTATTGAGTTTTCTGAAGAAGTTAAAGTTACAGGTGTAACATTATGCGAGGCTTCTAATCAGAATATGTCATCTGATTTTACCGGAAATAGCGGAGAGACTGGAGCGTTTGAAAGTTCATTCGATTTTCTTATGTCTGAGCCTGATTCCATTCCGTTGAATCAGAGTTTATCTTCTGACGGAAAACAGGTTTTCTGTAATCTTGAAAATCCGCTTAAAATTGGTCAGAAGTATATTTTGTATGGAATTGTAGAAGATAAAAACGGAAACAGCCTTACTTTTGCAAGTCCTGTTATAGGATTTAATTCACATCCGGCAACTATCGTTATGACTGAAATTCAGGATAAGACAACTACTGGTGGAGGTGTTGAATTTGTTGAATTTTATGTTCTTGCCCCTGGAAATCTTGCCGGTCTTGTGTTTTCCAGTGCAAATGACGGTGAAGAATTTGATTATATTTTCCCTGCTGTTGAAGTTAATGCAAAAGAGGTTATTGTTCTGCATCTGCGTAATAGTGATGAAGGTTGTGTTTCAGAGTTTACAGAAGATTTAGCACTTTCTTCTGCACCAGGTTCAAGTATTTCTGCGCGTGATATATGGATAGAAAATTCTCAGGCACGGCTTGGAGCAAGTCAGGATGTTCTTACGCTTTTTGACGGTAACAGCGGAACTATAAAAGACTGTTTTATGTATGCCAGAAACAACAAAACAGAATGGTCAAAAATAGAACTTCAGTCTGCGGCAAACAAAGCATTTGAAAGCGGAATCTGGAAAGGCGGAAGTACATTGGAAAATGCATTTATGCTTTCTGGTACTTCTGTTCAAGGTATTTTTGAACGGACTAATATTGATGAACTTGAACTTCTTGCAGAAAGTGGAACGCTTGATTATGACTGTATCTGTTCTGGCAAAGACGATTGGGAACGGATAACACCAAAGCATGTAAGTCCGGGGCTTGTAAAGTAATTTTGGGAGTTTGAAGAACTCTCTATCAGCTATTTCTTCTTCCTGCCGGCTGTTTGCAGAAGTGCTTTTTTATGTTATATTTTCCTGTATGGTTGAATTATTAGCTCCGGCTGGAAATTTAGAAGCACTTGATGCTGCAATCGGCGAAGGTGCAGACGCTGTATATCTGGGCTTAAAAAGCTTTAATGCCCGTTTAAGATCCTCAAATTTTGCATGGAATCAGTTTGAAGCTGCCGTTCATTCTTTGCATAAACTCGGTAAAAAAATCTATGTAACTGTAAATACCGTATGCGAAGAGCACGAAACTGAACGGCTTTACCGTTTCCTTGAATACCTCAACAGGGTAGGACCGGACGGTCTTATCGTTCAGGATTTTGCAATTATACGCATGGCGCGCCAGTTTTTTCCGGAACTTGAATTGCATGCTTCAACCCAGATGAATGTAGAAAGTGCCGCCGCTCTTAATTATTTAAGCCGTGAAGGCTTTAAGCGTGCGGTTGTAGCACGTGAACTTGGGCTTGAAGAAATTCGTGCCATAAAGGCTCAGACAAATATGGAGCTTGAAATGTTTGTTCACGGGGCTTTATGTGTAAGTGAATCAGGACTTTGTCTTTTTTCAAGCTTCTTAGGCGGAAAATCTGCAAATCGCGGAATGTGTACGCAGGCTTGTCGCCGCTTATACACGGCTGACGTTCCTGGCGGAATGAAGCAGGGCTATTATTTTTCTCCATATGATATGCAGCTTATCGAAAAAGTTCCTGATTTAATTGAAGCCGGTGTTGATTCATTCAAGATTGAAGGCCGCATGAAAAGTGCTGAATATGTTGGAAGTGTTGTTTCAGCTTACCGCTATGTAATAGATCATTACAAGGAAGGAAAAAAAGAAGCTGTTGCTGCTGCAAAGCGCATGCTTTCTACGGATTTTGCACGCAGTAAAACAACTTACTGGTATGGATTTAAAGAAGTTCAGGAAGGTGTTGAAAAAGCCGGAAGTGCTATCCTTAATCCTGATCAGGCCGGCGGTACAGGTATTTATCTTGGCGTAATTGATTCCTGCAAGGAAGCTGATGAAGATGTTCAGGCAAGAGCCGCTGCAAATACTCCTGAAGGTGAAGAAATTCAGCGCGTAAAAATGGCTTATATTACAGGTGGTTCGTATGATCCGGATCCAGGTGATTCAATCCGCCTTCATAAAAAAGATGATACCGGTCGTGTAAGCCACAAGGTTAGAACTGTACAGGAAGATTCAAAAGGCAGAAGATGGATTGATATACCTGCAAAGTTTAACAGGGGAGACAGTGTTTATCTTTTGCAGACAAAGGCAATGTCTAAGCGATATTCCCGTGTTTTGCCGAATGACATTTCTTCATTCCGCAGGCAGCCGGGACCGGAACATCTGCCGGTATTGGATTTAACGCCCGTGGCTAAAGATGAATTAAAATATTTTCCGTCGGGGTTATATATTCAGGTTTCTACTGTTTCTGATTTGTTTGTTATTCAGTCAGCGCATCCAGTGCGAGCAATTCTTGAACTTAACTCTGAAACTGCAAAAGAATTGAAGGCTAAAAAAACAGTTCTTCCTTTCTCTAAAAAACAGATTATAATTTCGCTTGATCCGTTCGTGCCGGAAGGAATTATAAATCCGCTGAAAGAAAACCTTGATTTCCTTATAGAAGACGGATTTACAACATTTATAATAAATAATATTGCACATATTTCTCTTTTGAAAGGCAAAAATGTAAATATGATTGCAGGACCGTATTTGTACACGTTCAACAGATGGTCTGTTTCATGGCTTGAAAATCAGGAACTTGGGGCTTTTGTAAGTCCTTATGAAAATAATAAAAGAAACCTGGAAGCAACTTTCGATAAACCTTTCAGGCAAAGGGTTTTAATTCCTGTTTTTGCATATCCGGCTTTGTTCAGAATGAGATTTAAGCTTCCATCTTCTTATGATTTTACTTATTTTACAGACAAAGAAGGAAAAGAGTTTAAAGTTAATTCTACGGATGACGGTTCATTTGTAATGCCTGAAATTCCTTTTTCGATTATTGATAAATCAGAAACTCTTCATTCGCTTGGTTTCTCACATTTCCTTATTGATTTATCAAAAACAAAGATTTCTAAAGGCGATTTCCGCCAGCTTATTACGGCCTTTGTAAAACATCAGGTGTTGCCGGAAGCTTCAAGATTTAACTGGAAAGAAGGTTTTTATTCTCAGGAAAAGATTGATGAATACAAAGCAGCAGCTGCAGCTTATGCTGCAGGAACTTTTAAGCCTGACTTTAAAAAACGCAGAACTTACCGTTCGCCTTCCAGAAAGAAAAGACATTAGGAAATCCTCTGATAATAAGGTGTCGGGCACCGGTATGTCATACCGGTGCCCGAGGATTTCTGGTATGTAAACCAGAATACCAATAACCTTAATCAATAGTTTTTTAGAATACCATCTCCTTTACCGGTTCGTTTTGACCTTCAGATTCTTCTTCAAAAACTTCTTCTGCGGCTGCATTTTCAGGTGGTGTTACAGAATCTTTTTTATCAGGTTCACTTTTTTTTAAACGCTTGAATTCTATGTGCTCCGCGATGATGAAAACCCTGCTGACATTTTTACCTTCAGAGTTTTTCCAGCGGGCCTGTTTTAACCTTCCTACAACGCGCAGTCCCTGTCCTTTTTCAGTAATGTCTGCGCATAATTCGGCAAGTTTACCGTAAGTTTCTACGTTAAAGTAAGAAACTTCTTCATCGTAAGTTCCTGATGAATTCTTGTAATAGCGGTTAACAGCGAGCGGAAAAATACAGATGCTTGTTCCCTTAGGCGATGTGCGTAATTCAGGTTTGCGTACAGCATTGCCTTCCACGATTGTTGAGTTCAAATTGTTCATGGGTCCTCCAAAACAGTTAGTTGATAGATGCCATGCAGGAACTGCGCAGGATATGCGCATGTATCCCTGCATGTTACACATAATTAATTGGAGCGAATTTAAAAAACATGAAATAAATTCGGAAAAAAAATAAAAAAAACTAAAAAAAATGAGGAATTTTTTGTTTTAGCTATAAAAACACGGCGCGAAGCGCATCGCCAAAGCCTTAAAAGGTTTTGAAGGAACTGACGGACGCGCTGTCAAAAAAATCTTTTTATAAAAATCGCTTAATAAAAAACGGCTTATGAAAGACCTTTTAAGAGATGAATTATGTACATCTGTACGTACATCTTTAAAGCTTCCGGCTCTCCAATTCTTTTCATGTTAGGAGTAGAGCAGAGTGTGCGTGCAAGGTTTTCAAGGCGGGATGAATCAAATGTTGAACCGTGCAGGGTGTTTAAAACTTTTCTGATGTAATCGCGAATCAAGGAATTTACATCTTCTTCAAGATTTGCGCGAGCCTGTTTGTCTATCATCTTGTTCCAGATTTTCAGGTAAGAAACCATTTCGCGTTCAACAGTTGAGCCTTCCTGAGCAAAAAGCTGTTCAAGTTTTGCGGCACTTTGTGCAAGCTGCTTGCCGCGGCTTACTGGTTTAGACGATTTTGAAGTTGATTTTCCCGGCATATCATCATAAACCTTCTGGAATGAAGATTTATTTGAAGAACTTGTTGAATGTCTTTGTTTTGGCTTTTTTGCGAACAAAGAAACAATCCAGCTTAACAAAGGAATGAAATACCAGATAGGCAGTTCAATTTTTGCGTTGGAAAGAATATCCTGCTGCCTTAAAAGCAAGAGTGATGAATACGGCAAAAGCTTATCATGCTCAAAAAGGGAAAGCTGAACTTCTGCATTTTTTGCCCGTAATTCGTATGTGAGCATCAGAAGAAAATTAGCGTTCAAAAGAGCATGCAGAACCGGTGAAAGTTTTGCTGTTTTTTCCTTAAGCATTTCTTCAAAACGCGCTGCGTTTGTCATTTCCGGCAGTTTGTTGAAATTCCTTAATTCTTCAACCCACTGATCTTTTATCATCTGACCAAGAGTTTCATGCGCTTCGTTGCAGAGCCGTATTATTAAAGGAACAATATTGTCTTTGTATATAAAGTAGCGTGTCCCGCTTGGAATTTTAAATACAAGAAGGCGCGGAAGTTTCGCCGTTCCTTCATCTTCGGATTCAGAAGTTTCATGTTCAAGGAATTTTTTCAAATCGTCAGCAGAATAAAGTTTTGTAAGCATAACGTTTTTTGAATTCGTAAAATTCAAAATGTCCTGCATCGTAAAATAGTACGGCGGCTTGAGCAGGTTTTTTTGCAGAGCTTCAAGAGCTTCCTGTGTCTGCTGTTCTGCTTTTATCTTGTCTTTATGATATGTTGTAATTATTTCAGAAATGTAGATTGCCTGCAGGACATTTACATCTTCCGGAGTAAAATCTTTTATGCTTTCGTAATCCTGCCGGATAAAATAGCAAAGCTGAGTCCAGAAATAAAAACTGTCACCGGAATTTTTAAGTTCGGTTATTATGTTTTCAGAAAAATTAACGAATTTATTTATGAAATTCTTACAGGCTATTTCCTTGCCTGGGTTTGAAATACGTAGTTTTTTAGAAAAATATTCGTACTGGTCTTCTTTTAAAAGAAGTGTTCTGATTTTCGCGATACAGATATCGCCTAAGGTTTCTGCCGGTAAATTTGACGGAACAAGTATTGAAGGAACATCGTGTGGCAGGGAAACTGCATATAATGTTTTGTCATTAAGTTCCTGTTTGTTCATGCCGATGGCAAGGTATTCCTGTGCTGTAATTTTTGTAAGGATATCCAGCGGCACAACTTTTGGTAAGTCACCAACGACAGGAAACGGATTTGTAGGTTTCTTCTGAAGTTCCTGATAGACTTTTGCGAATTTTTGAACAAAAGCAGGAAGATAGAAAATTGTTCTTTTTTTATCAGTTCCGCCGATTACTATCTGTTTTGATTCAACTAAAGATTCCAGATCTTTTTCTATGAGAGCATCGGAATTTCCAAGATAGGTTACAAGGTCTGCCTGTTCTTCTACATGAATCTGCGCATACTTTTTTACGTAAGAGATAAATTCCAGACAGTTTACTAAAGGAGTATTCATTCTGTTTGCGTAAAACTTTAGAAGAGCAAAAAGCGTTGATTGACTTGCCATAACTCTTATATTTTACCAATTACTTTTGTTTTTGGATAGTAAAAAAGTTTAAAAACTCCTTTTATTTTTACCGCCTTTCGTTGACCATAAGCGGTGCATTTCTTAAAATAAGGGAGAGAGGTAAAAAATGCTTGCAAAAAGAATGAGTGCCCTGAATCCCTATGTTCCAGGGGAACAGCCGAAAGACCGGCCTTATATAAAATTGAATGCCAACGAAAATCCTTATCCGCCGGCTCCGGAAGTAGCAAAGGCAATAAGCGAATTTGTTTTATCTCACCCTGAAAAAATGGCTCTTTATCCTGATCCGGATTCCCTTTCTCTGCATGAGGAAATTGCAGAAATGCTTAATAAAACAGGTGGCGTTTTATGCCGTACAGTCGTAACACATGAAGGAGCCGGCGGAGCCATCTCCGGAAACTGCCAGCCTTCGGAAAACGACAGGATTCCTTTTAAAGTTACGCCTGACATGATTTATACAGGAAACGGCAGTGATGAAGTTCTTTCTTTTGTTTTCTATGCTTTTTTTGACAGCGACCGTCCTGTTGTAACTCCTTCTTTTTCTTACAGTTTTTATCCTGTATACGGAGGATTTTACAGCATTCCGCTTAATAAAATTGATTTAAAATCAGACTGGTCACTGGATACAGAAAAAATGCTTGAAGAAGCTAATAAAACTGATTCCGGTACTATTTTTGCAAATCCGAATGCTCCTACCGGTATTGGATTAAGCCGCGAGCAGGTTCGGCAGATGCTTTTAAAAGCTCCAAAGGATAAGGCTTTTGTTGTTGATGAAGCTTATGTTGATTTTGGCGGCGAAAGCTGCATTCCTTTGCTTGCAGAATTTAAAAACCTTGTTATCGTACGGACTTTCAGTAAAAGTTTATGTGGAGCCGGTATGCGTAGCGGTTATCTTGTTGCAAATCCTGAACTGATTCAGGCTGTAACAACGGTAAAAAATTCACTGAATCATTTCCCTATGGATGCAATTACTCAGGTTGCAGCTTCTGCGGCATGTAAAAACGCTGCCTATTATGCAGAAAAAGCAAAAGCTGTTGCCGAAGAAAGAGAAAAATTTTCTGCTTTTCTAAAGGCTCACGGCTGGAATGTTTTGCCTTCAAAAACCAATTTTGTGTTTGCAGAAAAACAAGGTGTTAACGGTCAGGAAGCTTACAGAAAAATAAAGCAGGATGGAATTCTTGTACGTATTTTTGCAACGCCGGGAATAGAAAACTATCTTAGAATAACAATTGGAACACCGGAGCAGATGAAAGCTTTGGAAAAATCCATGGAATCTCTGTAAAGTTTCGGAAGTATTTTATTGCGATTTTATTTTGCGGCGGTCGTTATTTGTTCCTTGGTTTACTCGTTCGCCGCTTTCGGTGCTGTTGCTGTCGAGCAGATTCTAAAGCCCATGTAGTTATACACTTCGTTGGGGTCGTAGGAATATCTGTCTCCACAGTAGATGAACGGAGTATAGTCAGAAAAACTTCCGCCGCGTGCAACTCTTTGTGAACCGTAATGCGGGCCTGCGGCCATTTTTCCGGGCTCGACATCAATGTAGCTTTCCATCCAGTCCCAGCAGAATTCCATTACGTTGCCGCTCATATCAAACAAACCGGAATTATTTGCATTTCCGCTGCCGGGCGCTGGCATTGCTTCCGGTAAGAATGGATTTCCGGCAGTGCCAACTGTTCTTGTCCTTTTGCTGTTTGAAGGAATCCATGCAACGCTTTCTTCTATGCTTACAGGACCTTCTTTTTCTTCACTCTGACCGCTTGCAAGGTCTCCGCGCTGAAATCCGTTTTTGGTTTTCCTTGCGGCAAATTCCCATTCTTCTTCACGAGGAAGTCTGTAACCGTCTGAATCCCAGTTGCATGTGCATAAATCCAAAGATGCTGTATCGGCTGAATCGCGCAGGATTTTTCCGTTGTAAGTGTAGCAGGGAGTTTTTCCTTTTAATTCGCTTAATGCATTGCACCAAACAACTGCATCATACCAGTTTATCATTGTTACCGGCTGAAATCTGTCTTTATCGGAAGGTTCTTTGCCGGGTTTTCCTTCGCTTCCGGCAATTCCCGGGTTTTGGAAATTGTAACCTAAAGTTTCTGCTGCAATTTTGACGGTATACCAGAGATTGTATGTTGTTTCATACCTGTTCATTGAAAAAGATTTTATCCACCTTGTTGCAGTATAAGACTGGGAATGTTCGCCTATGGTGTAAACAGAATATTCTGCTTTATTTTCAGGAATAAAATTCACCATATCAAAGTCTGAGAATTTTTTTGCAGAAACAGGTGCGGCTGCAAGATACAAAAATACAAGTGCGGCGATTGCAAAGTTTTTTCTCATCATTTGTCTCCGAAATTAATTAAGGTTTATTTTTTCCGGCGGGAATCTTTATTTTTCCTTCGTTTAGACTTTGTATTTGTCTGAATTACATTGGAACTTTTTGTAAAGATTATGTTCGCAATTATTGTTGAAATAATGCACCCAAGAACTACAAAGACCATCCCGAGTTTGCCGGAATTCTGTAAAGGCAGTTCAATATTCATGCCAAAGAAACTTACAATAAATGTTGGAATCATAATTACAATGTTGATTATTGTAAGTTTTTTCATAACGATGTTAAGGTTGTTTGAAATTACAGAGGCAAAGGCATCCATCATGCCGGAAAGAATGTTGCTGTAAGTATCGGTCATGCCGATTGCCTGCCGGTTATCTACTTCTACGTCGTCAAGCCATTCCTGGTCTTCTTCGTCAAAGCGCAAAAGTCTTGTTTTTCTGAATTTTTCAAGTAAGAGCTGATTATTTGCAAGTGACGTTGTAAAGTATTCCAGGGATTTTTCAAGGTTTAAAAGCTGAATGATTTCTTTGTTTTCAATAGAAATCTGAAGTTCTTTCTGAATTGTTGCAGACCGTCTGTTAATTTCCTTTAAGTAGCGCAGAAACAAGATATTTGCACGGCTTAAAATCTGAATCATAAAGGCAGGAAAGTCTGCAAGGCGAATTCCTTTTATTCTGTTTGCTGAAAAATCACGAAGTACTTCACAGTCTGTCCAGCAGATAGTAATTATAAAGTTTTCTTTGATTATAATTCCCAACGGAGTTGTAATATAGGCAATTTCTGAATTGGGGTCGAAAATCGGAAGACGCATAATTACCAGAATGTAGCCGTCTGCCGGTTCCATTCGCGAAAGTTCATCCGGGTCAAGAATATCAAGAAGATGTTCATTTTCTATATTAAATTCACTTTCAAGCTGAGAAACTTCAGAAGGGGTAACAGAACGGACATCAACCCAGGTTTTTAACTGCGGGTTTAAGTCTTCCTTTTTTACACGTACTAATTTTTGATGAGTTTGCTGCCAGTATGTAATCATTTTTATGTCCTTTTACGCAAGATTTTTTAGCGTGCAGAACAATGGCGACTTTATTTCCGTTTTAGTCCTGCAGAGGCTTTTATGCAGTTCACGCTGCATAAGTGATAATCTGAACTACGACTCGAGCCGCTGTCCATAAAAAAACCTCCTTAATAATGCGGGTGTCCGGAAAACGGAAAACCATGCATGAAATAGGCTTTGTTTTAATCTTTTTTCATTTTGCAGAATTAAAACTTGCCGGGTTTTAGAACCCAAACGGTTTAACAAACTACTTAATATTTTACCGAATTTTTTTTTTCAGAGCAAGTTTTTTGCAAAAAGTTTCATATTTTTTAGATTCTCGCCAATTAATTAGTCATACAAGATAAAAGGAGGTTTTGTATGAGTAAATGCTGTAAGTTTTCTTTGTCGCCGGATTTCTGCATGTTTAACGGAGCTGCAATTATCGAGCAGGATAAAAATAAAATTCATTTCGGGCTTGTCCGCCCCGAAGATACAGAATTGCGTATGAAGCTTTTCATGGCTTTTGCAACTTTTTTACGTGATAAAAATATTGCCGCAGTTCCAGTCCTTACGTTTTCGCTTTTAACGCAAAGGCAGCTTTTGCATTATGTTTCTTCATTATGTAAAAAGATTTCTTATTCTTTTAAAGGTGAAGAATCTGATAAAAAGGACTTTCTGGTTTTGCGCAGATTTCTTGCACAGGGAGTTGCTGTATGATGAGTGAGAAGAGATCCGGAAAGAGAAAAAGATCTGATTTTATCAGTTTTACAATAATTTATATTTTGTTCTTTTCTTCCTGCATGTTTTTTTCAGCATGTTCGTCATCTGGTACATCAAATTTTTTCAGTTCATCGCTTAAAAAGTCAGGTTGTCCGTATGAGATTGAAGACCTGGAAATAAAAAACTGCGAAGAAAGCTCTGCAAATTTTACTGATTCACTTTGCTTTGTATTTTTAAACCTTTCAAAAAAAACTGTAAAAAAACTTACGGTAACATTTTCAATTTCTTATCCTGAAAAGGAGTTTTTTTCAGAAAACAGATTTTACAGGACGGTTGAAGCTGAGGTTTTTCCTTTTGCAAGTGAAGAAATTCAAATTCAGCTTGATGAGTATCTGGAAGAATGTTCTATAAAAATAGAAGAAATAGAAAATGAATGTACCTGTGAAACGGAGTCAGTCTTTATTTCAGGAATTTCATATACAGACGGAACATCCTGGCGTGATGTTTACGGAGCTTATGCTCACTGGTGATAGGCACAAGTGTACGGGGCTAATTTTTAATGTGTCTTCCTTTTATGTATTTTTGCTCATCGCATTTGCCATTGTATTTACTATTGCATTAATATTATAAATATGTATAATTAATTCAATATTTGCATAAATATGCGTTTTATGCTTGCGTATTAATGCATGTTTTTTGGTATTTTCGTATAGCAATGGGGGTATACATTATGGATGATAAAAATTCAAAGTTCTTAAAAAAACTGACTGTTTTAGCAGAAAGAAACGATCCTATAAATCCCGATCTATATGAAAAGTATCATGTAATGCGCGGTTTGCGTTATCCTAACGGCACCGGTGTATGCGTAGGTCTTACACGCATTGGTGATGTTGTAGGTTATGAAATGCAGGGTGAAAAAAAAGTTGCAATCCCTGGCAAACTTCTTTACCGCGGTTACGATGTTGCAGATATTATTGCTGATGCAGAACGGAATCATATTTTTGGCTTTTCGCAGGTTGTTTATCTTCTTCTTTTTGGTGAACTGCCTACAAAAACTCAGCTTGAAAACTTCCATGAATTTCTTGCATCTATAAGAAATCTTCCGCCGAATTTTACGGAAGACATGATTATGAAAGCTCCGTCACCTGATATTATGAATAAAATTGCGCGCGGAGTTCTTGCCAGTTATTCTTATGATCCTAATCCGGAAGAACGTTCCATTCAGAATGTGCTCCGCCAGTGTTGTGAACTTATCGCGCGCTTTTCATCGCTTGCGGCTTATGCCTATCAGGCAAAACGCCGTTACTGGGATGGAAAAAGCATGTATATACATAATCCTAAGCCGGAACTTTCTACCGCAGAAAATTTTCTGCGCTTAATAAGAAGTGATACAAAATATACGCCTCTTGAAGCTCATATTCTAGATTTGTCGCTTATTCTGCATGCTGAACATGGTGGCGGTAACAACTCAAGTTTAACAGTTCATGTTGTTTCTTCTGCCGATACAGATACATATTCAGCAATTGCGGCAGCTGTAGGTTCATTAAAAGGTCGCCGCCATGGTGGTGCAAATATCCGCGTAATGGAAATGATGGACGATATAAAAGAGCATGTAAAAGACTGGGGTGATGAAAAAGCTGTTCGCGATTATCTTTATAAGATTGCAAAACGAGAAGCTTTTGATCAGACCGGTTTGATTTATGGTCAGGGACATGCTGTTTATACTATAAGTGACCCGCGTGCTGTTCTTTTGCGCGACAAGGCAAAGGATCTTGCAAAAGAAAAAGGAATGCTTGACGAATACAATCTTTATCTTTTGATAGAAAAAATTGCTCCGCAGATTCTTATGGAACTTCACGGGGATGATAAAAAAATCTGTTCAAACGTTGACTTTTTCAGCGGATTTATTTATTCAATGCTCAACATTCCGCGGGATTTGTTTACGCCGATTTTTGCAACTTCCCGTATTGCAGGCTGGTCTGCGCACCGCATAGAAGAGATTGTTGCCTGCAAGCGTATTTACCGCCCTGCTTATCAAAGTGTTTGTGAACCTCGTCAATTCGTTCCTATGGACGAGCGAAAGTAGATTCTGTACACTTGTTTTATGGCAGATTCAACGGAGCGCATAGATAAAATCCTTTCAAATAACGGTTACGGAACCCGCAAGGACGTAAAAAAAATCCTTCATGCAAAGGCTGTAACCGTTAACGGTAAAACCGTCTGCGATGCTTCTTTTCATGTAAATCCTGTTTCTGATGAAATAATTGTGGACGGAGTGCGTTTAAATGTACGCAGGTTTGTTTATCTTATGATGAATAAATGCCGTGATGTTGTAAGTGCAAATAAAGACGGCGAACATCAGACGGTTTTTGACCTTCTTTCTGATGAATACCGCACAGGAAAAACTTTAAACGATTTGCATACTGTAGGACGCCTTGATATAGATACAGAAGGTCTGTTGCTTTTAACTACAGACGGAAATCTGACTCATTCTATTATTTCGCCAAAATCAAACATTACAAAAACCTATCTTGTTTTTTTGGAAAATAAGATGTCAGAAGAAGCTCAAAAGCAATGTGAGCTTAAGTTTAAAAATGGCATTCATATTCCTGCGGAAGATAATGATCCGGAAGCTGACTGCGAAAGCTCAATCGTTAAGTTTCTTACAGCAGAAAAAGCCTTTCAATTGGCGGGAAAAGGTGCGTGGATTTTTGACGACAAAAAAAATCTTCAGCGCGAATCTTTTGAAAAAAACTTTACCGGTGATTTTGCACTTCTTGCAATCCACGAAGGAAAGTATCATCAGGTAAAACGAATGTTTAGGGCTGTCGGCAATACGGTAATCTATTTAAAGCGCATGTCAATCGGTTCTTTGGAGCTTGATTCTTCTTTGATGCCGGGGCAATACCGCGAACTTACTGAAGAAGAAGTTTCTTCCTTGAAAGAGCTTCAATTTTCATATAAGGTGTAATAAAAGCAATGTTTACTAAGGCTTTTCGTCCTGAGTTTTTCTTTTTATCAGCCTTTTTACATTGATCGAATAGAGCACTGGAAACTTCGGATATGTCTTTTGCGGATTTTTCAGTGTGTTAAATCAATTAATTTATTTTTGAGAGGATTATAGTGCTGTCTGATATTGAAATCGCCATGCAAAATAAAATGGCACCGATTGTAGAAATTGCAAAAAAAATCGGTATTGCTGAAGATGAACTTGATTTATACGGAAAATATAAGGCTAAGCTTACGATGAAAACTTTGCGTAAGCTTCAAAAAAAGGCAGAAGAGCCTTCAAACCGCGGAAAACTTATCCTTGTGACGGCAATTACTCCAACTCCTGCCGGAGAAGGAAAGTCTACGGTTTCTATCGGGCTTGCAGACGGACTTTCCCGCATAGGAAAAAAAGTTGTTGCTGCCTTGCGTGAACCTTCGCTTGGTCCATGTTTTGGTGTAAAAGGCGGCGCCTGTGGCGGCGGTTATGCACAGATTGTTCCTATGGAAGACATTAATCTTCATTTTACAGGTGACATACATGCAATAACGGCTGCAAATAACCTTATTGCGGCATTAATTGATAATCACATTCAGCAGGGAAATGAACTCAATATAGATCCGCGCACAATTTCATGGAAGCGTTGTGTAGATTTAAACGATCGTGCATTACGCAACATAATGATTGGACTTGGCGGAACTGCAAACGGCGTTCCGCGCGAGGACCATTTCCAGATTTCTGTTGCAAGTGAAATTATGGCAATGATTTGCCTTTCCCGCTCAATTGCAGATTTGAAAGAACGGCTTTCGCGTATCGTAATCGGCCAGAACTATGAAAAAAAGAATGTAACTTTCGGACAGTTAAAATGTGTCGGTGCTGTTGCAGCCCTTTTAAAAGATGCAATACGCCCTAATTTGGTTCAGACGCTGGAAAAAACTCCTGTTTTTGTTCACGGTGGACCTTTTGCAAATATTGCCCACGGATGTAACAGCATTAATGCAACCTTCTGTGCTCTTGCAACCGGCGATTATGTAGTGACTGAAGCAGGCTTTGCTTCTGATCTTGGCGCTGAAAAATTCTTTGACATAAAGTGCCGTGTGGCTGGCTTAAAGCCTTCCGCTGTTGTTCTTGTAGCAACAATCCGCGCATTAAAGATGCATGGCGGAGTTGCAAAAAATGAACTTGCTTCTCCTGATTTAACGGCTTTGGAAAAAGGTTTTGAAAACCTTAAAGCTCATGTAAAGAACATGAAGCAATACGGAGTTCCTGTAATTATTGCAGTGAACAGATTTGTTAGTGATTCTATGGAAGAAACTGAGCTTTTGATGAAGCTTTGTTCTGAACTTGGCGTAAAAGCTGTTCTTTGTGAAGGCTGGGAAAAAGGCGGAGTAGGGGCAGAAAAACTTGCAGAAGCTGTGGTTAAACTCTGCGATGAAGAAAAATCCGATTTCCACTGTTTGTATGAAGATGAGCTGCCATTGAAAGAAAAAATTGAAAAGGTTGCAAAGTGTGTTTACAGTGCTTCAGACGTTGAATTTTCTTCGGTTGCCCTTAGGAAGCTTAAACAGTATACGGAAAATGGCTACGGAAAACTGCCTGTATGTATTGCCAAAACCCAGAATTCTATAAGCCACGATCCAAAGGTAATTGGTGCTCCTTCAGGCTACAGTTTCCCTGTGCGTGATGTTCAGCTTTGTGCCGGTTCTGGTTTTGTTGTTGTTCTTGCAGGCGATATCATGACTATGCCGGGGCTTCCCAAACTTCCGGCTGCGCTTAATATTGACGTTGATGATGACGGAATAATTTCCGGCTTGTTCTAGGTTTTTAATTGAATTTATAGGGCGGGACTTTTATTTGTTCCGCCCTTTTTTAGTTTTTAGCTATTTAAAACATTTTTTATTGCGTTCAAAAAATCCTTATATTCTGTAAAGGCCGGAATTTCAGGATTGTCTTTTATAATCTTTTCAGTTGAACGGAATAAAAATCCTGCTTTTGAAGCCTTAATCATTGCAAGATCGTTAAAAGAATCACCTGCGGCAATTGTTTCAAAACCGATGGACTGCAAGGCTTTTACTGCATGGAATTTTCCATTTGACTGGCGTAATTTATAGCCTGTAATTTCTCCGTTCGGGGCAACTTCCAGTGTGTTGCAGAAAATTGTTGGCCAGCCCAGTTTTTTCATCAACGGACCTGCGAACTGCGTAAAGGTATCGCTTAAAATAATTACCTGTCCGATGCTGCGAAGTTCATCCATAAATTCTTTTGCACCCGGCAGCGGGTCAATTTTAGAAATGGTTGCCTGAATTTCTTTTAATCCAAGTCCCTTTTCTTTTAACAGATTGATTCTGAATTTCATCAGTTTATCATAATCCGGTTCATCACGTGTTGTTCTGCGGAATTCAGGAATTCCTGTTTCTTCAGCAAAAGCAATCCAGATTTCCGGTACTAAAACACCTTCCAGGTCCAAACATGTAACGTACATAAACTCCTCCAAAGATGATTTTATTATAGCGCCTACGGATTCTTTCGGCAATGTTCTGCTAGGAGTGTGGCAGGGGGCGGAGTTTTTGGTTCATAGGCGCATTAGTTGCCTTAGCTCATTAGCATTTGGTGCTTTACAGTTACACGGGTCGGAGTTTATAAAATCTTTTTTTTTAATGAAGATGAGTTAAGAAACAAGCCTTATTTTTAAGGAAAATTTTAGCAACTGTATAAAAAAGTGCACCATACAAACTTAAACAAATCTGTCAGGTATTACAAAATATTACATTTTTTGCAGATATACGGTAAATATAGTGCTTTTTAGCGGTAAAAATCAAAAATAACGCTATTTTGAAAATTTACTGTATAAAAAAATATACAGACACACTTTAAAGGTTAAATCAAACTTAAATATTACTGTCTAAAAAATGATACAGTGACAAATGTCATTTTTTTTGTTCTTCCGCTGGATCAAAATGTTTATTTAAATGGTAAAATATATAACTCTTTGTAATATAAGAAATAAGAGTTTTTACTTTTTCCGGGAATACTAAAATTAATTTAATCTTAAAAAACTTGGCACGTAATTTGCTATATTGAAATCGGATCGAATAAAAAAGAATCGGAGGTTACGTGATTATGGAGAGTTCTAGCTATCAACGGTATGTGAATGAAATTAGACGTTATGCCCTTTTAACAGCAGAAGAAGAGCATGAACTTGCAAAAAAGATTCAGAGCGGCGATAAAGATGCTCGTGTCCGCCTGGTAAAAAGTAATCTTCGTCTGGTTGCTTGTCTTGCCAAAAAATATGCATCTTCCAGAATTTCAATCATGGATTTGATTCAGGAAGGTAATTTAGGTCTTATGACTGCTGCATCCAAATATACCTGCGAATTCAATACACGCTTTTCTACTTATGCTTATGCCTGGATTTTGCAGTACATCCTTCGCTATATCCGCAATAAATCTGATGCAATCACTTTGCCACATCGCAAAGAAGAACAGATTCGTGCTTTGCGCGCAGCCCGCGGTTATCTTGAACAGAAAAATGGCCGTCAGCCTTCTATTGAAGAACTTGCCTGCTATATTAGTCTTCCTGTAGATAAGGTAAGAAAACTTTATCAGTATGATCAGCCGATTTGCAGTCTTGATATCGAATGCAATGAAGAAGGTGATGGTAAGATTGAAGATATGATTTCAGATGAAACATTCCAGCCGGAACAGCTTTACCTTAAGGAAGAGAAAAAAGCATGTGTCCGTGGAATGGTTGAAATGCTCCCGGAACGCGAAAGACATGTAATTAATAGAAGATACAATCTTGACGGTTCAAACGAAGCTCAGACTTTGCGCGAGATGAGTAAGGTTATGGGAGTTTCTTCAGAAACTGTAAGACAGATTGAACTTCGTGCGGTAAGAAAACTCCGTGCTTTTGTAGACTCTTCAGAAATCCGAACTTTATATCATGCATAATTTCTAGACACTGCCTTGCAAAAATCGTAAAATAGGCAGTGTCACAGTAGAATTGCATTAAAGGCTGTCAGAATGACTGTGATGTCATATGATAGCCTTATTTTTTTAGCAATGTTGATTAACGCTTATTATGGCCAAAAAGAAAAAGACCTTTTTTAAAAAACCTAAGGTAAAAATTTCAATCTCGCAAACAATAATACTGACTTCAATTATACTCTCAGCATGTATCCTTATGCTTGCATTCAGTGTGCTTTTTTCAGGTCAGAAAAAAACAGCCGGGAAGATAGATTCTAAACACTCTGTTGAAAAGGTTTCTGAACCGGCTAAATCTGAAAAGAATGCGGTGCAAAAAAAAGTTGAAGAGCCAAAGAAAAATTCCTCTGAAAAAAAAGCAACTGAAAAAAATAAATCCGGAAAAAATACGAAGAGTTCGCCGGCAAAAACTCCTGCCGGAAATGCAGCACCTGCACAAGCTGCGCCGGCACGTGATAATTCTGTACATACTTCGCCTTCTCAAAAAGAACCTTTGCAGTCTGCGCCTGCTGCATCTGCTGCAAAACCCGAAGTGCCGGCGCATGATATCCCTGTTGCAAAACCCGAAGGCAAGGGAACTGTAGCACCTTCTGATGTTCCGGTTGTAAAAGATGAGCCTGTAAAAAATGAATATGGTATTCCTCAGGCAAAAAATAATGCCCAGCTTATTTTTGTATTTGATGACGGCGGACAGAACTTGAATCAGCTTAAAAAATATCTTGCGCTGCCGTTTCCGGTTTCGATTGCGGTTTTACCGAAGATTGCACATTCGGCTGAAAGCGCACGGCTTATTAAAAATTCAATGCATGAGCTTATGCTGCATCAGCCTATGCAGGCTTTAAATCTTTCTGTAAATCCGGGGCCGGGCGCAATTACGCCGGAAATGGATGTGCATTCAGCACGCAGCCTTATAGCAGAAAATATTGCCGAGCTAGGCGGAGTTGCAGGCTTTAACAATCATGAAGGCTCTTTGATTCTTGAAAATACGGTTCTGGTTGAAGCGATTATTGAAGAAGCTGAAAATCAGGGTGTTTTCTTTTTGGATTCAAAAACATCTGCTGCGTCAAAGGCGCCTGCTGTTGCTCAGGAAATGGGAACTAGAATTTACACACGGGATATTTTTCTGGATAATGTAAAGACGCGCGAAAATGTAATGTCTGAATTATTAAAAGGCCTTGAAATAGCCAATAAAAAAGGATATTGCATCATGATCGGGCATGTATGGTCAGCGGATTTAATTCCTGCTATATTAACGGAACTGTATCCTGTACTGAAAGAAAAAGGATATACTTTCTCTGTCGTTTCTAAATCTAAAGGCAGATAAGTATTTCGTAGCTGATTGGAGAATTATATGTTTGTATTAGGAATAGAATCTTCATGTGATGAAACTGCTGCTGCAATTGTTGAAGACGGACATAAAATCATTAGCAATGTTGTTGCAACACAAATTCCTTTTCATCAGATTTATAAAGGTGTAGTACCAGAAATTGCAAGCCGTAAGCATGCTGAATGGATTTTACCAGTAGTTCGTCAGGCTCTTGAGCAGGCAAATATGAGTTTAAATCAAGTTGATGCAATTGCTGCTACGAACAGACCTGGGCTTATGGGTTCTCTTCTTGTTGGACTTACGTTCGGAAAAACTCTTGCATGGTCACTGAACAAGCCTTTTATTGCAATAAATCACATGCTCGGACATTTGTACGCAGCTCATCTTGTTCAGGATATTCCGTATCCGTATCTTGGGCTTTTGGTTTCTGGCGGACATACGATTATCTGCAAGGTAAACGGATTTGATGACCTTGAAATTCTCGGAACTACAGTTGATGATTCTGTAGGCGAAGCCTTTGATAAGGTTTCTAAGTTTTACGGATTGGGGTATCCGGGCGGAGTTGTCATAGATAATCTTGCAAAAAAGGGTAATGCAGAAGCAGCTCATTTTCCTGTTCCAAAGCTTGATAAAGAAGAGCACAGATATGATGTTTCTTTCAGCGGATTGAAAACGGCTGTAATTCAGCAGCGTGATTTATTCTGGAACGATAAATTTGAAAAGACGAATGAAAACATGTGTGCAGCTTTTCAGGAAACTGCGTGCAAAACGATTACAAGCCGTTTGTTCAGAGCGGTCGAAGATACAGGGCTTAAAACTGTAGTTGCAGGTGGCGGCGTTGCTGCAAATTCAAGACTTCGCGAACTTCTTGCAGAAAGAAAGGATATAAACTGTATTTTCCCTCCGTTAAAACTTTGCGGAGATAATGGTGCTATGATTGCGGGAGTTGCATATCACTTTTTGGCAAGAGGAGATAGAAGTCCGTGGAATACAACCGCCAGTGCGAGAATCCCGCAGTTTAAGCGCGGCTTAAAACGATAAGGTTTTGAAGAAATTTTTTCAAAGGCTTGTTGAATAGCGATTGCAGTAAAACAGATTTATGATAAAATAATAAGTAAGTGCTGGAAAATTCCGTCTTTTTATGCGGAAAAGGTAATTCCCGCACTTTCTGGAAAAATTTGGTTTTTCGGTTAGTAAATTTTGGAGTTAATAATGTACGAATCTAGAGAAGATTATCTTGAGACTATATTGATTTTGCAGAAACAAAATGGCTTTGTACGCTCTGTTGATGTAGCAAAACATATGGGTGTTTCTAAACCGAGTGTTAGCCGTGCTATGGATGTTTTGTCTTCCGGCGGATTCATAACATTTGGGCTTGGCAATATGATAAAGCTTACGGAAGAAGGCGAAAAAAAAGCTGAAAGTGTTTACGGCCGTCATCTTCTGTTAACTGATTTTTTTGTAAAAATTACTGGTGTGCCCAGGGAACAGGCTGAAGAAAATGCATGTCGCGTTGAGCATGCAATCGATGCTGATGTTGAACAGGGAATCCGCAAATGGATGGAAGACAATAAGTAGGATATTTTGATCTTTTGAAAAGGCACTGCGAATGCAGTGCCTTTTTTTTTATGCCATGCGCTAAAAAAAAGTTAAACGATTATTCTAAAAGTTATTGACATAAAATAAAAGTTACTATAAGCTAACTATGTAATCAGGCAGAGATAGAAAGCCGGTACGGGTGGTGGAAAATGTCTTTTGAACAGCTTGTGATTTGTCATTGTGCTCCGGTTTTACGGGGAATAAAGATTTCTAATCTTGTAAGCTGCTCAAAACAGGATTTTCCATTTGCTAAAAGAGAAGCAGAAAACTTGAACAGGCGTTTTGAGCCGTTCGGCTTAAAGTGTTCAGTTCTTTGCGAATGCAAAAATTTTTCTTTGATTTTTGTTTATGATTGCTGCAAATTGGAAAACTTTTTAAGTGAACATGACAACAGGGAATATCTTGAATCTGTTGGTTACAGCTGCGTTTCTACAGAATGTATGCTTTCTGAGCTTGCACAAAGAATTAACGGGCGCAAGGAATTCCCGCATGAAATCGGTTCGTTTTTAGGTTATCCGATTGAAGATGTTGTGGGCTTTACCAGAAACCATGGAGCTAATTTTAAGTATTCGGGTTACTGGAAAGTTTATGGAGATATCAGAAAAGCAAAAGCTCTTTTTGCAAGCTTTGATTTATGCAGCAGAAAATGTTCAAAGCTTGCTATGAATGGCTTTTCTATTGAAGAAGTAATTAATTATGCGGATTTGCAGTCTGCATAAAAAGATATTTTAATTTTTGTAGCCTTGGCTTGTGTCCAGATGAGAGTGGCTTAGGCTGTAAAATGTGGAGGATTTTATGGGAAAGGCAGTTATTGTTTACGCTAGTACAACTGGAAACACAGAAGCTATGGCAAATGCAATTAAAGAAGGAGCTCCTGAAGCAGATTTGTTTAGCGTTGCAGATACATCAAGTGGTGCTGTGTCAGGATATGACACTTTGATTCTTGGAAGTCCTGCTATGGGCAGCGAAGTTCTTGAAGATTCTATGGAATCACTTTTCAGCGAACTTGAAGGAAGCCTTGCAGGTAAAAAGGTTGCCCTCTTTGGTTCTTATGACTGGGGCGACGGACAGTGGCTCCGCGATTGGGCTGACCGTGTAACAGCTGCAGGAGCAACATTGGTTGGAGAACCTTTGAAAATCCAGACAACTCCTGATGATGCAGGACTTGCTTCTTGCCGCGATTTTGGTAAGGCAGTTGTTTCTGCATAACGGATTTTGTTTTTATGGAAGCGCTTTGCTTGTTATGAGAATATGCGGGCAGGGCGGCTTCCCTGATTTTGGGGATAAGTTTTAGAGTAATGTAAGCACGGTTTTAATTGTGTTTACGAAATACTAAGTATACAGTTTCCTGGATTTGGTTGTTAAAACGTCGTTTTGCACAACCTGGTCCGCAGTTTTTTACTGCATCATGTCAAAATGTTTCCCTCGTTTTGGAGGCGGCTGAAGTTACCGTATTCAGTCGCCTTTTTTTATGCATGTGGCTAATTATTCAAATTGGTGTACCGGGAAAATAAAGAAGACAATGAGTCTTTCAGCTCATTGTCTTTCGTTTGAACGGCGTATTCAGTCGCCTTTTTTTATCGCCTGCTTTTTACCAGAACAGACCTTTCTTTGTATAAGGTTCTTCAGAAACAGAAACTACTGTGTAACCTGTGTCTTCTATCGCTTTTTTTAATTCATCATGGTTAAGAGCAGATTCAGAAATAATTTCTGTAAGAGCTTTTTTATGGCTTGATTTTACTTTTTTTACGTTGAAATTACCGCGGATAACGTCATTAATGTGGCTTTCGCACATGGAACATGACATTCCTGTTATATTACAAATTGTTTTAATCAATTATTTCTCCTGTAAAAAGTCAAGAAGAAAGTTTCAACTTTCGATTGACTTTTTAAGCACATTCATAACGAAGTGAGAATGTGCAGTTGATATGAAAGTTTGCGACGCAAACTTTTGAAGATAAAAACTGACGGCATTTCGGCAGTTTTTATCTCACTCTCCTGTAAAAAAAAGCTGCCTAATCTCTTTTAGACAGCCTTTATGGTTTTCTTAAATTATTTAGAAGCGTGGCAGGAATGTGTAGTCGTGGAACTAATTCTGCTTCCTATACAACTGCCACCGCAGCCGCTGCAACCAGAGCAACCTCCGCCACAGCCGCCGTTTTTTGCGGCAAGTTTTTTTTCTTTAATCATATTGAAAATGATAAAAGAAACGATTGCCAGCAATATAAATGAAACTAAAACTGTTCCCATAAAATCTCCTGCCATTGTGGCTTTCGCTGAAATATTCAAGACGGGCTGTATCCGTGCAACCCGTTCATGTAAATTAAGCGTTATTTTGCATATTTATCTTTTCTTACGATAAAGTAAATCATTCCTACAAGGGCTGCAACTGCAAATACAAGCCCGATTACGCTTCCGGCACCTGTAATTCCGTTTGTAATAACGTTACCAAACTGATTAACAAGGAAAGCAATTAAGTAAGCAAAACCACATTCATAGCCGATTGCAAACCAGAACCATTTTGCATTGTTCATTTCCCGCTTAATAGCACCCATAGCTGCAAAACAAGGAGCACACAAAAGGTTAAAAATAAGGAATGACATACCTGTTACAGAAGTAAATGCTTCTGCAAGATTTGCCCATGCTTCTTCGCCGCCGTAAAGAATACCCATTGTACCAACAATGTTTTCTTTTGCTACAAGACCTGTAATGGAAGCAACGGCTGCCTGCCAGTTACCCCAGCCGAGCGGGCTGAAAATCCAGGCGATTGCGCCGCCAACTTTTGCAAGTATAGAACAGTCCATCTGATCTTCTTCAAGCATTCCGAATGCACCGTCAGCCCATCCAAAGAAAGAAAGGAACCAGATAACGATTGTAGAAAGAAGAATGATTGTTCCTGCTTTCTTGATGAATGACCAGCCGCGTTCCCACATAGAGCGTAAAAGGTTACCCAGTGTAGGCCAGTGATAAGCCGGCAATTCCATTACGAACGGAGCAACATCACCTGCAAACATCTTTGTCTTTTTAAGCATGATACCGGAAATTACGATTGCTGCAATTCCAAGGAAGTAAGCACCTGTTGCTATCCATGCAGCGCCGCCAAAAATAGCACCGGCAACCATTGCGATAAACGGAGTTTTTGCACCACAAGGAATAAATGTTGTTGTCATAATAGTCATCTTTCTGTCGCGGTCGTTTTCAATTGTGCGGCTTGCCATAATACCAGGAATTCCACAGCCTGTACCTACAAGCATTGGAATGAATGATTTTCCTGAAAGACCGAAGCGGCGGAAAATCCTGTCCATGATAAACGCAATACGAGCCATATAACCGCAAGCTTCAAGGAATGCAAGCATAAAGAACAGAACAAGCATCTGTGGAACAAATCCAAGAACAGCCCCTACACCGGCAACAATACCGTCAAGAATAAGACCCGAAAGCCAGTCTGCACAGCCTGCTTTTTCAAGCCAGCTTCCGATTACTGCCGGAACACCCGGAACCCAGATTCCAAAATCTTCAGGAGACGGACCTTCTTCGCCGTACTTTTCAACAGCAGCCTTTGCATTTTCAACGTCTTCAGAGCTGAATTCAATCGGTTCTGAAAGTTCAAGAGTTTCTTCATCCTGAACAATGTATGTTGTTTCTCCGTTTTCAAATGCTTCAAGGATTGCAGGTGCATCGCCAAACTCTTCAGCGGCTTCTTCGTAAGCACCTGTACCGATTCCAAGCAAATGCCATCCGTCGCCGAACAACCCGTCGTTTGCCCAGTCTGTAGCGGCAGAACCAACTGTTACCATTGCAATATAGTAAACAAGATACATAATTACCGCAAAAATCGGCAATGCTGCCCAGCGGTTTGTAATTACGCGGTCAATTTTGTCAGAAACTGTAAGTGAACTTGAACGGTTTTTCTTTGTAACACAGCTTTTAATAATTGATTCAATATACTTATAGCGTTCAGCTGTAATAATTGATTCTGAATCATCATCAAGTTCTTTTTCGCAGGATTTAATGTCTTCATCAATATGAGAAAGGGTATCTGCGCTTATTTCAAGACCTTCTGCGTCCTTTAACTGTTCAACAGCTTTAGAATCGCGTTCAAAAAGTTTTACAGAATACCATCTCTGTTTTTCTTCCGGCAGAGAATGAATTGCAGCTTCTTCAATATGAGCAAGTGCATGTTCTACGCAGGATTCAAAACGGTGCTGGTAAAGCATGGCCTTGCCGGATTTTCCGGCTTCAACAGCAGCTTCAGCTGCTTCCATGCATCCTTTATTTTTAAGGGCAGAAATTTCATAAACAGGGCAGCCTAAGGCTTTAGACATTGCGTCAATATGGATTTTGTCACCATTTTTTCTTACAACATCCATCATGTTAACGGCAATTACCATTGGAATGCCAAGTTCTGCAAGCTGTGTTGTAAGATAAAGGTTTCTTTCAAGGTTTGTACCGTCAATGATATTAAGGATTGCGTCCGGACGTTCCTTTGCAAGATAATTTCTTGAAACAACTTCTTCCAGTGTATATGGAGAAAGTGAATAAATACCCGGAAGGTCCATAATGATTACTTCATCATCTTTTGAAGTATGACCTTTTAATTTACCTTCTTTCTTTTCAACTGTAACTCCAGGCCAGTTACCAACAAACTGGTTTGAACCTGTAAGTGCGTTGAACAATGTTGTTTTACCGGCGTTCGGGTTACCGGCTAATGCAATTTTCATATATTTCTACCTCTCTGCTTACTTTTCTACATCAATAAGTTCTGCGTCAGCCTTGCGGACTGAAAGTTCATAACCGCGCACAGTAATTTCTACAGGATCTCCAAGCGGGGCAACTTTACGCACAAAAATTTCAACGCCCTTTGTAATTCCCATGTCCATGATTCGCCGTTTTACGGCTCCTTCGCCATTGAGCTTTACGACTTTAATCGTTTCTCCTGGTTTAACTTCCCTTAATGTCATATATATTCTCCTAAATTTTTATTTTTCCCGCCATCTCTTTGCTGATTGCAACGCGTGCGTCCTTTATCTGAACAATTACGTTCCCGCCTGCAACGGAAATAACTGAAATTTCTGAGCCAACTACAAAACCTAAGTTTTTAAGATGATGCTGAGTTTCTTCCAGTCCGCCGATTTTTTTAATCAGATATTCTTCTCCGATATTAGCCATGTATAAGGGCATTTTTTCCCCCGATTAAAGAAATGTAAATTTTGTTAGTTTTGCCTAATTTTTTGTGTATCTATTAAGTTAGCTTTATATAACAAAAATGTCAATAATTTAATAATAATTATATCCCGCTTTTTTTGAGGTCAGTTTTTTTTAGAAGAAGGGGCTGTCTATAAAGATTGCATGACAGAATATGCAGGATATGCTGAAATGAATTCAGCATGACAGAATATGCAGAATAAACAGGAGCGTTAGTACGGCGCGAAGGAGTGAAAATGCTTTCGAAAACACTCTGTTTGTGCTGGCGCGCGAGCGGCATACGTAAATAATTACAGGCATAAACAGCGTGTAGCAGGCGAGCCTGCGGTTTCGACAAGCATTTTGCACGACTGGGAGTCTGTATAAATCTGTAATGCGTTTGTCTAAAATACACAGAAAATGCTGAAATGAATTCAGCATGACTAAATTTTATAGACAGCCCCGGAACAGTGCGCTTTCCACGCATGAGCTTTCGCCTGCTGATTTCCGGCGCCGCCGCATTTCCTGGATTCTGTTTATATTTATTTAACTGAATAATTACAAAAAATCACATTTCAGTACTAAAAAAATTATACATTTTTTTTAAATCTGTTGTATACTTTAGAGACTATAAATTAAAATTTTCATTACAAGGAGGAAAATGATGAAAAAGTTAATTAGCGCAGTTGTTTTACTGGCTCTTGTAGCTTCTGCTTCAACATTCGCAGCAAAAGCAAAGTATCCTAAAAAAGGAATTACAATGATTTGTCCGTGGGGCGCAGGCGGCGGAACAGATGCTGTTCTTCGCGGAATCTGTAAGGCAGCAGAAAAAGAACTTGGTAAAACAATCACTGTTGAAAACAAAACAGGTGGCGGCGGCGCAATCGGTCACGCAGCAATCAAGAACGCAAAGAAAGACGGTTATACAATCGGTATGATTACTTTTGAATTAAACTCTCTTCCACAGCAGGGTTTAATTGATTTTACATACGCAGATTATGATCCTCTTATCCGTGTTAATGCAGATGCAGCAACTCTTACAGTAAAAGCAGATGCTCCTTACAACACAGTTCAGGAATTCGTTGACTACTGCAAAAAGAATCCTGGAAAAGTTTCTATCGGAAACTCTGCTCCTGGTTCTGTATGGCACATTGGTGCTGGTCTTCTTGCAGACAAAACAGGAATCGACGTAAAGCACGTTCCTTTTGAAGGAGCTGCAGGTGCTGTAACAGCTTTGGCTGGCGGACACATTGAAGCAGTTTCTGTTTCTCTTGCAGAAGTAAAATCTCAGCTTGATGCAGGTAATGTAAAAGTTATCGGTATTATGGATGAAAAACGTCCTGCTTCTTACCCGAATATCAAGACATTCAAAGAACAGGGATTTGACATTACATATTACACATGGCGTGGTCTTGCACTTCCAAAAGGTGTAGATCCGGCAATCAAACAGATTCTTGTTGATGCATTTACAAAAGCAGAAAAAGATCCTGAATTTGTAAAAATGGCTGCAAACATGAACCTTAACCTTGCATACCTTAATCCGGAAGATTTTGGAAAATTCTTAAAGTCTAACTTTGATGATGTTACAAAAACTATGAAAGCCCTTAAGCTTATTGATTAGTTTTTAACTTGCCGGGCGGATTTTTTTTCCGTCCGGTATTTTTTTATCTTAAAATAGGAGTAAATGTGCGAATAGCAAATATAGTTTCTGCATTGATTGGAATGATTCTTTCGATGACAGCATTTTTATATACTTTTACATTTAAACATTTTAAAAATGTTCCTGTAGGACCTGAAGTTTTTCCGCAGTGGCTGGCAATCGCTCTTTTTATCTGTTGTACAATTCTTCTTATAAAAAATATTATAGAAAAAAATGATAAATCCGAAGCTCCGGCAATCAGTCCTTTGAACAAGGACATTCAGCGGATGCTCATTGGTCTTTTAATTATTGTACTTTCTGCATTACTTTGGAATGTAACCGGTTTTATAATTACAACACCGTTTTCTTTGTTTTTTATGATGCGTCTTCTTGGTAAACGCAATACAAAAATGATGATTATCATAAGCATCGTTGCAACGGCCATAATTTTCTGTGCATTCAGATTCATTCTTGGAATTGAAATGCCGATGGGGCTGCTTGATATGCTTGATTTCTAGGAAGGTAAATTATGGATTTTTCACTTATGCTTACAAGTTTTGCCGCCGTATTTAACCCGTTTAACATGCTTTATGTTTTGCTTGGTGCTTTCGGCGGCATATTAATCGGCTGTATTCCAGGCCTTACTTCAACAATGGGAATAGCTCTTTTGGTTCCGTTTACTTACGGGCTTGACCTTTTGCCTTCTGTAGGAATGCTTCTTGGTATTTTCTGCGGTGCAATGTACGGCGGCTCAATTTCTGCAATTTTAATTCATACGCCGGGAACGCCTGCGGCTGCGGCAACAATCCTTGACGGATATCCTATGGCAAAACGCGGAGAAGCAGGTCGTGCTCTTTCTGTAGCGCTTTTTGCTTCTTTTGTCGGCGGAATGATTGGTGCCCTATGTATGACGTTTCTTTCGCCATTTATTTCTAAAATGGCACTTAAATTCGGACCGGCTGAATTCTTTTCTCTGGCAGTATTCGGACTTTCTGTAATTGTTTCAATTTCAGGTAAGTCGCTTCTAAAAGGTCTTATTACAGCGCTTTTCGGTCTTTTAATTTCTACGGTAGGCATGGATAAAACCTGTGCATATTTAAGGTTTTTTAAGATGCAGGGCCTGTATGATGGAATTCCTTTTATTCCGGCTTTAATCGGTTTGTTTGCAATTTCTGAAGTTCTTGCAGGAATTGAATCTAACCTTGGAACACAGAAAATGGAAACAAAAATTTCTGGTGTTCTTCCAAGCAAGGCGGATATAAAAGCAATCCTGCCTACTATCGTAAAAGGCGGATTTTTAGGTTCGTTTATCGGAGCAATTCCTGGAGCCGGCGGCGATATTGCGGCGTTTGTTTCTTACAGCGAAGCAAAACGTTCAAGCAAACATCCTGAAAAATTCGGTACAGGAATTCCTGAAGGAATTGCAGCTTCTGAATCTGCAAATAACGGCTGTTCCGGCGGTGCAATGATTCCTATGCTTAGTCTTGGTGTACCTGGAGATTCCAATACGGCAATTCTGGTTGGTGCTTTTATTATGAAAGGCTTTCAGCCAGGTCCTATGATGTATGTTGAACATCTTGATATTGTTTATCAGGTATTTGCTTCTTTAATGGTTGCAAACCTTGCCTTCCTTGTAGTCGGAATGTGCGGCGTACGGATTTTTTCTAAGATTATTTCTATAGAAAGAAAAATACTTTTGCCTGCTATTCTGGTTCTTTCTCTTGTTGGCTCTTATGCAATAAATCAGAATATGTTTGATGTATTCTTTGCAATTATAATGGGTGTTATCGGATATCTTTTCCAGAAATACGGATTCCCGCTTTCTCCAATTCTTCTTGCACTGATTTTGGGACCTATGAGCGAAAGCAATATGAGGCGCTTTATGCAGATTGATGACGGTAAATTCTATCTGATTTTTACAAAACCGATTTGCTGTCTTTTCCTTTTGCTTGCCGTTGTTTCAATGGTTATTTCTGTAATACAGCAGAATAAGATAAATAAAAAACTTTCTGCAGAAGATTCTGCTAAATAAAAAAAACGGCCGCTTCTTTGAAGCGGCCGCTTTTTTTATGTGTGTATTGCGTTTAGCCTAGAAAGGTTTAACTGTTACACCAACTGCTGCAAGGTGTATATCTTTGTTAAGAGTCATAGCACCGTAGTCTTGTTCAAAGTAGCGGCAGTGCATGTAAGAGCCTGTAAGCATAACCTGCTTTGTAACCTTGTATTCAACACCAAAACCTGTAACCAGGCTGTCAAGAACAGGGCTGAATGCGCTGTTTACGTCATCTTTTGTTCCCTGTTTGCTGTACATTGTTCCTGCAGAAAGTCCAAGCTGTGGAAGAACCTGCCAGTCAGCACCAAGACCGATTTCCCATGAATCATTGTATTCCATGTCAGTTCCACCAAGAGGATTCTGCATTTTAGCCTGCTTGTTAAAGTAGTAGTTAAAGCTTGTGCTTACATAGATATCATCATTTACATAGTAGCCGATTCCAAGACCAAGGACAGCAGGAAGGTCGTTCTTGAATTTTTTACCTTCTTCAATACCAAATTCTGAAACCATTGTTCCCTCAGTTGATTTAAATTCCATGTTCAACTTTGTAATTGTCTGGTACTGGAGTGCAAGATAAAGGCCTGGAACAAATACGTCTTTTGCGTTGATTCCTAAGATACCACCAAAGCCGTAACCTTTTGCATCGTATCCGATATCATTTCCGCCGTTCTGTGTTGCAAGTGCACCACCTGCAATTGTACTGAATTTTGGACATGTTAAAGTCATGTTCTGTGTTGCATGTAAAAAGCGTACTGCGCCAGAAAGAGAAATATTGTCGTTCAATACGTAAGAGCCGCCAAGGATTTCTCCCATTGTAACTGAATAAACGTCAAGAGATTGGTCGGCTGCTATTGTTGCTGCATATGAAGCTAATGCAGTTGTTGCTATTTTTCCAGCTATAGCGGCGCGTGTAACAGCTGTTCCGTCTTTGTATTCCAAAGAACCGCCGCCTGCAAATACTCCAAAGCCAAAGAAGGCTGCCCAGTTGTCTTTTTTGTAAACAATTTCTGCATCCGGGAATAAGAATACTGGTTTTTCATCCTTGTATTCTGTGCCAGCTGCTTCATGTGTGTATTTCTTAAAAATGAACTGGTTTCCAACGTTGAATGCAAGACCTTCGTCCATAAAACCAGTACCTGCAATATTATAAATTACTGCTTCCGGTCTTTTGTGTTCAGAGTTGCGGCTAGGGTTACGAAGGAATCCTGAGTTCAGGTTAGTTTTGTTGTCAATTCCTCCGGCAAACAATGCAGCTGTGCAAACTAAAGTAAGCGCTGCGGCTATAATTTTCTTCATAATATCCTCCTAAGTTTGGATAAAAATAATGGTAACACAGTTTATTTTAAGTGACAAGACAAAAAATGCAAAAATGTCAAAATAAAATCTTCATATTTGTTAAGCTTGTGCTGTATTCGCTCATATAAAGTAGCGTAATACAGAAGCAAAAACGTGTCTGCCTCCGCAAGAGAACCGCTGCCATTAGTTGATAAGTTTCTTTTGTATATATTTTGCGGTTCAATTGCTCCGCAGTCATCGTTTTTGCTTCTGTTTACAAATAGGTTGGCTTTTATTCTGCTCATACAGCACAACAGTAGCATTCTGTTTTGATATTCTTGCAAAGAAACGGAAAAGGCGCAGTGAAAGCACATACGTTTTTTACAGAAGCAAAAACGTGTTTTCGAAAGCCGTTTCGCTCCTTTGCGCCATTTTCAAATACCGATTAAAAGACGTATGCCCTGGCTTTAGCATTCAGCGATATTGCTTTTGTGCGGGCACATACGTTTTTTATAGAAACAAATAATGCGCTTGTCTTGACGTTTTGGCGGGAAAACGGCTAGGGTGTTAAAATGCGGCGGATTGATACATTAAAAAACGGTTATAAAATTATTCAGGACGATAAGGCATTTTGCTTTGGAATTGACGCACAGCTGCTTGCCGCATTTGCAGATTTAAAACGTGCAAAAACGGTTGTGGATTTAGGCTGCGGCAACGGAATTTTACCGCTTCTTTTATACCCTGAATCGCAAAATTGCTTTTTTACGGGAATAGAAATTCAATCTGAAGCTGCTGAAATGGCAGAAGAAACGGTTTCTCTTAACAATCTGGATGAAAAAATAAAAATAATTAACGGGGACATAAAGCAAATTAAGAAATTGATGTTGCCGCAAAAAGTTGATGTTGTGGTAGCAAATCCGCCGTACATGACTGTAAAAGCCGTAAAGGAAAACGCAACAGATGCAAAGTCCATTGCGCGTCACGAAGTTTTGTGCAGTCTTGAAGATTTAATCGCCGCGGCGAAATATCTTTTAAAGCCGAACGGCAGGTTTTATATGATTCACCGGCCATACCGGCTTCAGGAAATTTTTTCAGCTTTGGAAAAAAATAATTTAACGCCGCGGCGAATGCAGCTTGTTTATCCTTCTTTAACTGCAAGGGCAGAAATGGTTTTGCTTGATTGCCGCGTGAATTATAAGCCGGATTTAAAAATGGAAAAACCGCTTATAATGTACGATTCTACAGGTGTTTACACAAAAGATTTTGAAGAATTTGTATTTTCATAATCAGCGCGGAAAAGACGGTATACGATAGGTGATGAATAATTGCCGCACTGTCTGCGGCTGGTTATGAAAAATGGTTTAAAAATTTTGTTGCGGATTCCGGATGACAGCTTTTTATAATAAATGCCGGGCTGTGCCCGGCATCCAGTGCGACTTTTATAGACAGCCGCCTTCTTTTTAATTATAAAAAATCCTATTTAAAGAATGAAATTAACCCGATTACGTAGATTACGATTACGGCAAGCGGAACAAAGTATCTGAAAACAGGTTTCATAAAAGGTTTTATTTTGAGGCCGGCGCCGGAATTTGCTTCTTTTACAAAATCGTCCCAGTCCCAGCCGAAGCTGTTTGTGCAGAACAGTGCAAAAATAAGGGCTCCGAGCGGCAAAATATTATTGCTTACGATGAAATCCCAGAAATCAAGCCATGCAGAACCTTCTCCGAACGGTGCGAAATGAAGTTTGCTGTAACCGAGTGCGGTTGTAAGGGCAATAGTAAAAATTCCAGCTCCACAGATGGCAGCAGTTTTTTTGCGGCTCCACTGTGTAAGTTCACGTACGCAGGCTACGATGTTTTCGCATACGGCAAGTTCTGTAGAAAATGCTGCAAAGAACATAAAAAGGAAGAATAATGTTCCCCAGATCCGGCCGCTTTTCATGCTGTTGAATACTGTAGACATTGTGTTGAACAAGAGAGAAGGACCTGCGTCTACTTCAAGGTTAAAGCTGAAACATGCCGGGAAAATTATAAGGCCTGCCATAAGTGCAACGGCTGTATCAAGAAGAATTACGTTTACTGATTCGCCTAAAAGTGAACGTTCTTTTCCGATGTAGCTTCCGAAGATTGCCATTGAACCAATACCTACAGAAAGTGAAAAGAATGCCTGATTCATTGCGGCAGCAGCCACGTTCCAGTTGATTTTTGAAAAATCCGGGATCAGGTAGAATTTTAATCCTTTTGCAGCGTCTGAAAGCGTTATGCTTTTTACGGCAAGAATTATCATTAAAAGAAGAAGCAGAACCATCATGTTTTTGGTTACTTTTTCGAGCCCTTTTGTAAGATTGAATGTAAGGATAAAAAAGCATGCGGCAACTGCAATAAACAGGTATGTTACGTTTACCTTTGCGTTTGTTATCATTGAAACGAAGTTAAGTTCTGCAGAATGTCCTGTTAAAAATGATACAAAGTAGTAAATCATCCAGCCGGTTACAACGGTGTAGAAAGCCATTAAGCAGATGTTTCCGATAAGGCAGACAATTCCGTGAATGTGCCATTTTGCACCCGGGTTTTCAATTGCCTGATACATTTTTACCGGGCTTTTCTGAGCTGCCCGTCCAAGGGCAAATTCCATTGTTAATGCAGGAAGTCCTAAAAAGATAAGGAAAAAAAAGTATACAAGGAGGAATGCGCCTCCGCCATTTTTACCAACCATCCACGGAAATTTCCATACGTTTCCGCAGCCAATCGCACAGCCAGCACTGAGCATGATAAAGCCCAGTCTGGTACCCAACTTTTCTCTAGCCATTTTCAGCCTCAACTTTGAAAAACTAAATTAAAAATATTCTTCATTCTAACATGGAAAAACATTGCCGACAATGGAAAATATTGGTCGTTTTATTTATATTGCATGACTTTCGTAATTACGCTAAATTTCTAGCGCAATTAATATGCGTACAGTATTTGTGTGGCTGGTATGGTGTTTTTGCATTTGTTTTATGCAAAATGGCTGCATTTAATTGTAATTTATTATTTAAAAATTATAATTTAACATAGGAGAATTTTTGATGAAATTTTATGAATCTTTGAAATTCAAACTGACAGTCGTGGTTTCTGTTATTGTTCTTCTTTCTCTTTTAGCACAGGGATTTGTTTCTTTTAGGGTTTCTACACGATCTGTTGATGATTCGATTAAGCAGCTTTTGGATTCAATTACTGAATCTGCTGCCGGTAAAATTCAGGCTGAAGTCGATAAGCATTATCATATGCTTTCTACAATTGCGAACTTTAAGTATTTTAAGGATACGGATACGCCGCTTGCTGAAAAAAGCCGGCAGCTTACACGTCTTGCCAAGGTACACAGTACGGTTTACGAAAATATCGGCTATTTTACACTTGAAGGAGAAGGCTTTACAGCTGCCGGCTTACCAATCAAGATTGATAGAGACTATATACGGGCCGGAGCCAAAGGTGAACGTTTTATTCAGGATCCTACTGTAAACCCGGTTACTAATGTACTTTTTCAGATTTATGCAACTCCTGTATGGGGAAGTCCTAGAAAGGTTACCGGTGTAATCACTGCCAACGTATATGGCGAAAGTCTTTCTAACAGTATAAAAAATATCAAATTCGGTTCTGAAAAAGCCTTTGTTAAAGTAATAAATACAACAACGGGTAATGTACTTGCTTCTACAAATGTTGAAGAAGTTCAGACCGGAGCTAATGTTAACAGCCTTATTAATTCTGACCGCGGTATAGGCAAGGTTTTAAGAGAGGCTATGGAATGCGAAGTTGGTTCAGACCTTTATTTTGACGAAGAGCTTAAGACAATGATGGTTTCTGCATATCGTCCGATTCAGGGAACTGACTGGATTGTTTTCTGCAGCTGTCCGCGTTCTGATTTTTATGGTTCTTTGGACCGTATGAAGACTGTTAATATTATTTCTATGGTTCTTGCCATAATAATTTCTGCAATTATTCTTATAATCATAAACAATGTAAGTTTTGCAACGCTTACAAAGGTTCAGAAAGCTATAGAAGAAGTTGCTTCCGGTGATGCTGATTTGACTCATCGTCTTAATGTAAAGGTAAAAGATGAAATCGGTCAGATTGTTCAGAGCTTTAACGGATTTACAGGAAAACTTCACAATATTATTTCTGAATTAAAAGAATCTAAACAGGGACTTGGGGTTGCCGGTGAAGAATTAAAAGCAGGAACAGCTGATACAGCTTCTGCAATTACACAGATTATTGCAAATATTGAATCAGTTCATTCTCAGATTACAAATCAGTCAAATAGTGTCCATCAGACTGCGGGCGCAGTAAATGAAATTGCAAGCAATATTGAATCTCTTGAAAAGATGATTGAAGGTCAGAGTGCTGGCGTTAGCCAGGCTAGTGCTGCAGTTGAAGAGATGATTGGAAACATTCGTTCTGTAGGTAATTCAATGAACAGAATGGGTGAATCTTTTGAAGAACTTTTGCAGAGTGCACAGAGCGGTTCTGCTGTGCAGGCAGAAGTAAACCACAAGATTGAACAGATTGCAGATTTAAGTAAGACTTTGCAGGAAGCAAACCTTGCCATTGCAAGTATAGCTGAACAGACAAACCTTCTTGCAATGAATGCGGCGATTGAAGCGGCTCACGCTGGTGAAGCAGGAAAAGGTTTTGCCGTTGTTGCTGATGAAATCAGAAAACTTTCTGAAACTTCAACACAGCAGTCTAAGACAATTGGTGAACAGCTTACAAATATTCAGGCTTCAATTCAGGGTGTTGTAGGAGATTCTGAACATTCAAGTAAGGCATTTGAAACTGTTACTACAAAGATTCGTGAAACAGAAGAACTTGTTCGCCAGATTAAGGCAGCAATGGAAGAACAGAATGAAGGTTCTAAGCAGATTGGTGAAACTTTAAGTAACATGAACAATAGTACACTTCAGGTAAGAAATGCCAGCCAGGAAATGTCTGAAGGTAATAAGGCTATTCTTGAAGAAGTTAGAAGCCTCCAGGATTCTACAAATGTTATGGAACAGAGCATGAGTGAAATGGCTGTTGGTGCTAAAAAGATTAACGAAACAGGGGAATCTTTGAGGGCCGTTGCAAGCCAGATGGAAGATTCTATCATTCAGATTGGAAGTCAGATCGACCAGTTTAAAGTTTGATCTATAAGTACGCGCGAAAAAATGGATATAGCGCTAAGCGTTAAAGATATTTTACGCAATGTTTGAGCGGCCGCGGCTTTTAAGCCGCGGCCGCTTTCGTCTTTAAATCTTGTAAAATATAAAATCTTGAGTTTTGCCCTGTATTGTGCGAAAATTAAATAATGAATCGTGCTAAAAAAAATAATGAGGCTAAAAAAAATATCGGGACAGAGGCAGCTCTTGTCTTTCTTTTTGCTTTTTTCTGCCTGTGCGTTTTGGGTTGCTCAAAAAAGATTCCGGAAATGACACTGGAAGAAATTGAGCAGGCGCAGGAAAATGTTTATCTTTCTGTTTTGTCCAGTACAAGGTCAAAGCCTTACGAAGGTCAGGAATATAAAACAGGCGTTGTTGGCGGTGACTGGTATACTTCTGTAACTGCTGACCCGAAAACCTTTAATTTTCTTATTGCGGAACGAGACGGTGCATCGTATTCCTTGCTCGCAATGGTTACCGATTCCCTTTCTGATTATGACATAAATAAACGACAGTGGACTGCTGCCCTTGCGTTTCCTGAGATTGTTGAAAATAAAGAAAAGCAGACAATGGATGTTTATTTTACAATCCGCGAAGAAGCATTCTGGTCGTTTTACAATTCTGATAAAAAAATCCCTGTTACAAGCGACGACGTTATTTTCTGGTACGATAAAATTGAAGGAAATCCTGAATTTGCAACCTCCGGTTATGGCTCGCAGTTTGTAACAATGCCGGATGGAAGTTCTAAACGTATCACTATAGAAAAGATTGATGATAAAAAATTTGTCTTTCATTATCCGCGGGTTGTTGCAAATCCACTTTTGTCTACAAATACTTCAGTTTATCCTTCCTTTTTATATAAAAAGGCTTTGGAAGAAGGCGGCGTTCAGGCTGTAAAAGACATTTTTAGTGTAGAAGCCGATGTAAAAACAATTCCTTCATGCGGAATGTGGTTTTTGGTTGAATATACCCCTGGGCAGCGTCTGGTTTATGAGCGCAATCCTGACTACTGGGACAAGGACGCTGCAGGTAATTCGTTTCCGTACAGGCAGCGATGTATTGTCCAGATTGTAGGTGACGCGAATACACAGCTTCTGCTTTTTAAGCAGGGCAAGCAGGAAGCCTATTCAGTTTCTGCGCGTGAAGTTGCAGAACTTGCTTCAAATCAAAAAGATTATACGGTTTACAATGCAGATGCTTCGCTTGGTGCAGGTTTCTGGAGTTTTAATCAGAATCCTAAAAACAAGAATGAACCGTATTATAAATGGTTTACAAAAAAAGAATTCCGACAGGCGATGAGCTGCATTTTAAACAGAGACAGAATTATTAAACAGACTTACCGGAGCATGGCAAGCGCAAAGTATGATTTTTTCCCGAAAGGAAATCCTTTTTATAATGAAAATATTCAGTTGAAATATAAATATAATCCTGAAATGGCTCTTTCGCTTTTAAAAAAGGCAGGTTTTACCCGCCGCAAAAATTCAGACGGAACAGACGGATTTTTATTTGACTCAAACGGAAATCAGGTTGTTTTTGATTTGACCATTCCTTCTGGAGTTTCTACAAATAGTGATATTGCGCAGATTATAGCCGATGAATGTTCAAAAGTCGGTATAACGCTAAATGTCCGCCAGTTAGATTTTCAAAAAATTGTTGAACTTATTACATCAACTTATGACTGGCATTCTGTGCTTATGGGTTTTGGTGCAAATTTCTGGCCTACGCAGGGACCTAATGTCTGGCTTTCTAACGGAAACCTTCATCTCTGGTATCCTTTACAGAAAAAGCCTGCAACTGACTGGGAAGCGCGCATTGATTATCTTTACAATGAAGGAGCTTATACTATAGACGAAAAAAAAGCGCAGAAAATCTGGGATGAATATCAGTCTATAATTTTGGAGCAATGTCCTGTAATTTATCTTGTAAGTGCCCGCAGTTTTTATGCGATTCACAATAAATGGAATCAAAGTAATTTTTATTACGATAATCTTAACGGTGCAATGACAGAGCGCATCTGGCTTTCGCAATAACTCGTAATAATTTTCAATAATTTGCAATAGATAGAAGGATTAAATAAAAAAATGACGGCAATAAATCAGCTGAAAAACTTTATTGAAAACTTGTCTTTCCCGTGGAGAAAATTTAAGGAAAAAAAGCCGCTTGCAGCCTTTATTACAGGCCGTCTTGCAACGATGTTCACAATGCTTTTTCTGCTTGGCTTTGCACTGTTTGCGCTTATAGAACTTGCTCCGGGTGATATTGTTGATCAGCTTGTTCAGCAGCAGCTTATGGCAAGTACAGACGGTGGAACAGGCTCTTCCGGCGGTGGAGCTGGCGGCTCAATCGGTGCAGGAAGCGGTGGAATTGGAGGCGGAGGTGCATTTTCTTCAAAATCTGATTCTTCTTTTGGCAATGAACAGTATGAAAAATTGAGGCAGGAGCTTGGCCTTGATAAGCCGTTTTACATGCAGTATTTTGCCTGGCTTAACCGCGTAATAATTCACCATGATTTAGGAATAAGCCTTATTTCGCGCGCGCCTGTAAGTTTTTTAATCCGTACAAGGCTTATTAATTCGCTTATATTAAATCTTATTTCACTTTTTACTATAACAGTTTTTTCGTTTCTGCTTGGCGTTTATTTTTCAAGCAAGGCAGGAACTAAAATAGATATTGCCGCAACATTTTTTGCCTTGTTTTTCCATGCATTCCCTGGAATTCTGCTTTTAATTTTATTGCAGCTTTTTGCTTCTTTTTCGGGGCTTTTTCCGGTAACGGCTTATCCTGATTTTCCGTTTAATCAGGCACCTGTAAAATTTGTTTTTTCGTATCTGCATCATGTTTTTCTGCCGCTGTTTGCAGCCTTTTTAGGCGGAATAGGAAGTACCATGCGGATGATTCGTGCAACCATGCTTGACCAGATGGGTATGCCTTACATAATGGCACTGCGTGCCCGTGGAATAAGCGAAAAACGCGTTTATCTTTGCCATGCATTCCGCAATACGCTTAATCCGTATATAACAGGCAGCGCAAATCTTTTAGCAGGGCTTTTTTCAGGCTCAATGGTACTCGAAATTATTTTTGCCTATCCCGGAATCGGGCGGCTTATGTATGAGGCGGTTTTGCAGGAAGATATAAATCTTGTACTTGCAAATACAATGTTCCTTTCGTTTCTGGTTCTTGCCGGAATGGTAATTTCGGATATCATGCTTGCCTTTGTAGATCCAAGAATCCGTTATGCCGGAGGAAGTGAAAAATGAAAAAGTTCATTCAGTTTTTAAAAGTAAGGCCGCTGGCCATAATTTCAACAGTTTTTATTTTTCTTCTTTATCTGATGATGATTTTTGCAGAATTCATTGCGCCTTATTCACCTGCAAAAACGTTTGAAGATGCAACTTTTCATCCGGCAAATGTAGAATTTCACTTTATTGGAACAAAGTCCGGCGGTGGGTTTGGTTTATGTGCCCGTGAATGCCGCGTAATAAATCCTGTAACATGGGAATATGCCAAAGTAAAAGATGCTCCGTCAAAGGGGATTTCTGGCGACGAATTTCATCACAAAATACGCTTTTTTGTTCACGGCGAAAAATACAAGCTCTGGGGCATTTTCAACTCTGATTTACACCTGTTCGGTGTAGTGTCTTCTGGGGCGGATTCTGCCGAGCCTTACCCTGTATTTTTGCTGGGTGCAGACGGACTTGGCCGCGATATGTTTTCAAGAATCGTTTACGGAAGCCGCATTTCGCTTACAATCGGCTTTGTAGCGTCGGCAATTTCACTTTTCCTTGCAATAATGCTTGGCGGCCTTGCAGGCTTTTATGGCGGCGTAACAGACTGGTCAATCATGCGCTTTGCAGAATTTTTCATGCTTATTCCTGGGCTTTATTTAATTCTATTTTTGCGCTCGCTATTAAACACAAAAATGGACAGTGGAACTTCCTACATGATTATCACGATAATTTTGTCGCTTGTAGGCTGGCCTGGGAGTGCGCGCACAATCCGCGGTATAGTTCATGCGGTAAAGCGCGAAGATTTTATTTTGAATTCAACGCTGGAAGGCGTTCCTTCTCCGAGGATTATTTTCTTCCAGATTATTCCGCAGATTTCTAGTCTTTTGATTGTAAGTGCGGCCTTGAGCGTCCCGGGTTTTATAATGAGTGAAACAACTCTTTCTTACCTTGGACTTGGAATTGCTGACCCTGCGGTAAGCTGGGGTTCCCTTATAAACCGTGACATTTCAACTTTGAGCAACCTTCAGCACTATCCGTGGCTTTTAACGCCGGTCTGGCTTCTGTTGTTTGTAACTCTGGCGTTCAACTTTTTTGGTGACGCGCTGCGTGATTTTTTTGATCCGTATCATGCGGTGTTCCATACGTTTAGAAAAAAGAATAGAGTTGCTTCGGGCCAGCAATCAGTTGAATCGCCAGCCAATGAATCTGCCGTTGCCGAATTTCAAAAGATAAATTCATCAATCGCCCACAATAGTCCGGCTCCTGTCAATTCGCCTTCGGTTGTTGATTCGTCGGAGGTTCAGCCGGGTAAGTCTGATCGCGAACTTCCAGAAGCTACTTCTAAAGGAATTCCGCTTCTTGAAGTTCGCGACCTTTGTGTAACATTCAGCATTCTGCGCGGATTTAAACGCGTTGCCGTAAATGCAGTTAAGGGAATTTCTTATTGTGTAAACAAAGGCGAAATTCTTGGCCTTGTCGGCGAATCAGGCAGCGGAAAATCTGTTTCAACTTCGGCAATACCAAGTCTGCTGCCGGAAAATGCTTCTGTTTCAGGTCGTGTTTATTTTAACGATGGAAAATCTGGTTCTGTCGATTTGCTTTCTTTAAGCGGTGAAAAACTTCGTTCCTACCGCGGCAAAAAAATTGCATTGATTTTTCAGGAACCCGGGCGTTCTTTTGATCCGTTGCAGAATATTTCCAGTGTGTTCTTAGAAACCTTCCGTAACGAAAATCCTGAAATTTCTAAAACCGAATCAGATAAAAAGGCTGCAAAACTTCTGGAAGAAGTCGGTATAAAAGAGCCGTTCCAGAGGCTTGTAAACTTTCCGCATCAGTTTTCAGGCGGACAGCTCCAGCGAATCGGAATTGCACTTGCGCTTGCCCAGAACTGCGAGCTTCTTATAGCCGATGAGCCTACAACCGCCCTTGATGTTACGATTCAGGCTCAGATTGTAGATTTGCTTCTTGAATTAAAGAAAAAGCGGAATCTTTCTATTATTTTTATCAGCCACAATATTGAACTTGTCGCCCAGATTTCTGACCGCATTGCCGTAATGTACAAGGGAAAAATTGTAGAGCAGGGCAGTGCAAAAGATGTATTTAATAATCCGCAGCATGAATATACTAAGGCTTTGCTTTCGTGTCTTCCTCAGTTTGGAACTCATTATACAGACGGAGATTTAAAAACTTTCAGCGGAAAATTTGAATCTAAATCCGCAGAGGAGGCTCTCTAATGAATGAATCTTTGAAAAATGAACCGCTAAATTCTTCAAATGAATTTTCGGAAAATATAATTCAGGCTGAGCATCTTTATAAAAAATTCAAACTGGAAGCCGGTGCATTTGCACATACGGATAAAATGGTTTATGCCGTAAACGATGTAAGTTTTGCAATAAAGCGCGGAGAAACATACGGGCTTGTCGGTGAATCAGGTTGCGGTAAAACCACAACGGCCAGAATGTTAATCGGAATGTATACGGCAGATTCAGGAAACATTTTATATTCAAACAATAATAATGCCGTGAATATTTCTGATTTGAAAGGCCGGGAATTAAAAAACTACCGCGAAAAAGTTAAATACGTTTTTCAGGATCCTGCAAAATCGCTTAATCCCCGGATGAGCGTTTACAGTGTTTTAACTACAGGGCTCCGCTATTCGTCTCAATGGAAAGGCGAAAAAGACGCAAAAGAGCGTGCCGTTCAGATTATAGAAGAAGTCGGTTTAACGGCCGATGACCTTGAAAAACGTCCAGCAGAATTCTCAGGTGGTCAGCGGCAGAGAATTTCCATAGCACGCGCCCTTATAATGAATCCTGATTTTATGATTTGTGATGAAGTTGTAAGTGCGCTTGATGTTTCAATTCAGGCTCAAATTCTAAATCTGCTTTCAAAAATCCGCAGGGAACGCAATTTGAGTATGCTTTTTATTACGCATGATTTAAAAGTTGCCTGCTATTTTTGTGACAGAATCGGTGTAATGTATAAAGGCTCTTTAATCGAAGAAAAACCGGCGGCTGAAATTTACAAAAATGCCGAAAACGATTATACAAAAAAACTTTTTGCCGGTGCAAATTACAAGGCATTTTAGAATTTGTACTTTGACAAAAAAAATACAAATCTGTATACTCCATTCTATCAGTTTTGTGCGGTATGCGCGGAACTGGTTCTCTGGAGAGTCTCCGAAAAGGAGCGCCGAAGGGTTAAGTTTTATTTACGGATTTTCTAAAAATCTACGCAGATGCACACAATGTGAAAAATCTGCGATACGAGTTTTTAGGGAACTGAAAATAAAATGATATCTCAGGCACAAAGGACAGAGCATTTCTTGCTGTTCTAAACTCTTTAGAGAGCCACCAAAAAACGGTGGCTCTTATCTTTTTAAAGAGGATTCTGTTGCGTTCTGCATCAGAATCTAAAGGACAATCTTATGTCTTTCGATTCAATTCTCAATGCCCTTGACGACATTGTCTGGGGTTTGCCAACAATCATTTTGATTCTGGCAACAGGTCTCATTCTGACCATTCGTTTGCGTGGAATGCAGTTTTCAAAATTAGTACGTGCATTCAAATCAATTTTCCGCAAAGGCGACGGCCAGAAAGGTGAAGTTTCAAGTTTTGGAGCACTTTGTACGGCTCTTTCTGCAACTATCGGAACAGGAAATATTGTCGGTGTTGCAACAGCCATTGCTGCCGGTGGTCCAGGCGCACTTTTCTGGATGTGGATTGCAGCTCTTGTAGGAACTGCTACAAAGTATGCAGAATGTATGCTTGCCGTAAAATACCGCGAACACATGGCAGATGGTCATATTCTTGGCGGCCCATTCTTTACAATTGAAAAAGGTATGAAAGAACAGACAGGAATTTCCTGGAAATGGCTTGCCGTTTTATTTGCGATTTTCGGCGTATGTGTCGGACTTTTTGGAATCGGAACATTTACCCAGATTAACGGTATTGCGTCCGCTGTAAAAAATGCTTTTGACCCGGAAACAAAAAATGTTGCATTTACACTTTTTGGTACATCATATTCATGGGCAACTGTAATTGCAGGAATTTTTGTAACAGTTTTTGCAGCCCTTGTAATCATTGGCGGCTTGCAGAGAATTTCAAAAGTTGCGCAGGTTATAGTTCCTTTTATGGCAGTTCTTTACGTTTTCCTTGGCGTAAGCGTTCTTGTAATGAATGCTACAAAAATTCCTGAGGCCTTTGCCCTTATTTTTAAGGCAGCATTCGCACCAAAAGCTGTTACTGGCGGAATTGTAGGTTCAATGATTGTAGCAATGCAGAAAGGTATTGCCCGCGGAATTTTCAGTAACGAAGCAGGTCTTGGTTCAGCCGCTATTGCAGCTTCTACTGCTCAGGTTGAAGAACCTGTTGCACAGGGACTTGTTTCCATGACAGGAACATTCATCGACACAATCATAGTTTGTACTATGACAGGTCTTTCCATTGTAATTGCTTTTTCTAACAATGGAAGTTTTGTTCTTCCTGTAAATGCTTCAGGTGAAATTTTAAGAGGCGTTGACCTTACATCGGCTGCATTCAGCACTGTTTTAGGCGGAGACGGAATTTCCGTACAGTTCCTTCTTATGATTTGTCTTGTATTCTTTGCCTTTACTACAATTTTAGGCTGGGATTACTATTCAGAACGCTGTCTTGAATATCTTACATGTGGAAAAATGAAGCTTGTAATGATTTACAGAGTATTGTACATCGTAGCGGTTGCAATCGGACCATATATGACAATCAGTCAGGTATGGACAATTGCTGATATTACAAACGGACTTATGGCATGGCCAAACTGTATTGCTTTGATTGTACTTTCTGGTGTTGCCGCAAAAACAACAGAAGATTTCTTTAAAAAATATCCGACCTTGCAATCTGAAGTAAGATAAAATGATTCTGGTGCCTGATAAGTAGGCATGCCAAAAAAAAGCCTGCTGTTTTAATTCAGCAGGCTTGTCTGCTATGGCAGACTTGGAGGTACGGACGATTCTTTTTTAGAAAGGAGAAAAAACTAACCGCCCGATAAAAGCAAGGAAATGGCATTTTCCTTACTTTTATTCTCACCAGAACATTTACCCCTATATATAAATGAACCGGCAAAACAGCACAAATCATTAAGGCAACGCCTGAATGAACTTGCAGCTGAATACGTAAAAGAAACTGCAGGTAAATTTTACGTATTTACAATGTATGAAAATGATAAACGCTACATTGCGATTTAACTAAACCGTTCTGTATTATAGAACAGTGTTTGTTATTTCGTTATGTTTTATTGTAGCATAAATAGATTTTTAGTCAAGTAAAAAAGTATGTTTTAAAAAAAGTTTATACGCGCTTGCAGGTTTTAGAAAATGCTACTTTTCTGAAAAGCTCAAACAATATATATTTGTCCTGTGGCTGATTTTTTAAATTATAACCTTTCAGAAGAAATTGAAAACCAAAAGAGAAAAACCGGCGGTCTTTATGTATGTCTGCCGTTTGTTTATAAGGGAAAGTTTTTAAACGATGCAGTTGATTCTGCCGGCGAAATTGAAAATACAGCATCTGTAAAAAAAAATCCTGTCTGGGGAATGAGCCTTTTAAAAGCAGGAAGCATGCGCTTCCGCTGGAATGAAACTAACGAAAGCCGTAAAAACTTTCTTGCAGAACTTTGTACTGATGCAGCAACTCATGAATCTTCAAAAGAAAGCTCTTCAGACGAACTCTCTTCGCTTCCTTCTGCACAAAATCTTACGCCTGTTTCGCTTGAGCTTATTCATTCAAAAACTGTATATCTTTTAACTGACGGCACAGAAACTTTTGAACGGCAGGGCGACGGAATGATTACAAAAAATCCTGCGCTGCTTCCGGTTGTAACGGTTGCTGATTGCGTTCCAATCTATTTTTATGATGTCCGCACCGGTTGTTTTGGTCTTGTTCATTCGGGCTGGAAAGGCACTGGAATAATTGCTTCGGCTATTGAACTTGCCAGAAAAACTTTTGGAACACGCGTAGAAGATGTTTGTGTGGCGATTGGGCCGCATATAGGTGAATGCTGTTATACGGTAGATGCCGGGCGTGCGCAGCATTTTGCCAAAAACTTTGGGCCTGACTGCGTAACTCGGATTCCCGGTACGATTCCTGGCAGTGATGAAAAATTTTCTTTGTCGTTGACGAAAGCTAATCTTGCAGTCTTAAATAAATGCGGCGTAAACCCAGAAAATATTATTGTTTGTGCGGATTGCACATGCTGCGCGCGCTTCGGCGACACCACAAAATGCCGCAGCAAAAATGCTGCTTCTGGCGATTTTATTTACGGTTCTTTCAGGCGGCAGGCAGCACCCGTTATCGAAAAACAGACTTCATCAGGAAATCCTCTTGCACCTGATGACGTTTCAAAAGTTCCTTTTACGGTACAGGCTGCATTCTGCGGATATTTATAAAGCGTGAAGTTCATAAAAAATACCCGGCTAAAAAGCCGGGCATAAGTTTTATTCTGATTACTCTGTAAAGGTCTTAATCAGTTTTTCAACAGCTTCTGCATCGTGGCCGTTTGCCAGAAGCTGTTTTTTATACCAGTCTGTAACACCGGCTGTTGCTTTCTTAAAGCTTTCCGTGTCAATTTCTTCAGTTTCGACTACAGAAATTATATTGTTTGCCTTCCAGTCTTTAATCAGTTCTTCGCATTCATAGCGGTTTATAGCACGTTCATAGTCAACGGCTTTGCGGGCGTTTTCGTCAACTATGCGCTTCTGCTCATCGCTTAAGGAATTGTAAACATCTCCGTTCATACAGAAGAAAAGACAGTCATAGTAAGCATTCCAGAGGGAAATGTACTTCTGTACGCTCTGTACTGAAGCAGAGGCAATTGAAGGTAGAGGATTTTCCTGTCCTTCTACTGTGTTCTGCTGCAATGCAGTGTATGTTTCGGACCAGTTCATGTTGGTCGCATTTGCTCCCCATGCGCGGTAGGCCTGCATAAGAAGATTGCTTCCTGCTACGCGGATTTTTAGGCCTGCAAGATCAGCAACGCTTTTTATCGGGCGGCGTGAATTGGTAAGCTGACGGAATCCATTTTCTGCAATTCCAAAGCAATGCAGGTTTAGGCTTTCAAGGATTTCTTTTAGCTGAGCTCCTGCGTCACCGTCAAATTTTGTATCTGCGTCTTCATAACTTGAATAAATATAAGGAAGTGAAACTACGTTAAAACGGTCGTCCAATGCTGAATAAATCAGGTTTGAATGCATTGAAAGCTGTATCGGATCACCTTCACGAAGAGCTGCAATACCATCCGGCTGGCTTCCGTTTGTCAGCTGATCAGAAAATCCGTCAACAAGGACAGTTACTTTTCCTCCTGTTGATTCTTTCATCAATGCTGCAAAATAACGTCCTGCCTTTGCCCAGGTACATGTTTCACCCGGAGAGCAGGCAAAATGCCATGTCATAGGTTTCCATTCTACGGTAGCAGGGGCTGCATCTTTTGAAGCATCATACTGTTCACTGTCGTAAAGGGCAATCTGGCTTCCGTCTCCTGCAATGCTGTTTGCTTTTACAACTGCAACGCTTTGGCGCGGCCAGTAAGTATAGCCGATAAGGACAACAAGGCTTGCTGCAATCATCGGAAGCACTGCCGTTGAAATTTGATGCAGTGTAACTTTAACTGTATTTTTTATTTTAAGGCTGATTGCAACAAAAAGGTTTATTCCGACCGGCGGTGTAACCTGACCAATTGCAAGGTTTACTGTTGCAATGATTCCGAATATGACAGAATTAAATCCAAGCATGCGGCATACAGGAATCATTACCGGAATAAAAATGTACATTGCGCTGTTTGCATCGATAAAACATCCTGCAATCAGGAAAATTATGTTGATTACCAGAAGGAAAATGATTTTGTTTGTTGAAACGGCGGCAAGAATCTGTTCTGCTGCGTTTGAAATCCCAAAAAGGGTACATACATAAGAAAACAGTGTTGCTGAACCGATGATAAGCATGATGCTTCCTGTAGTCTTTGCAGATTCTACAAGAATGCGAACCAAAGATTTGAAGCTTACTTCACGATAAACGAACATACCTACGATAAGTCCGTAGACTGCTGCAACCGCTGCGGCTTCTGTTGGTGTAAATACACCGCCGTAGATTCCGCCAAGAATAATTACCGGCATCAAAAAAGCCCAGGAAGCATCTTTAAATGCATTCCACCTTTCTTTTGCGCTTGAACGTGGTTTTGTAGACTGGATATTCTTGCGGTGAACTTCAATCAAAACAACGGCAATTAAAGCAGCTCCCATAAGGATTCCCGGAAGAATACCTGCCATGAAAAGCTTACCGACATCGTCACCGGTGATTGAAGCATAAACGACATACGCAATACTTGGCGGAATGATGATTGCAATAGAAGAAGAAGCTGCCATAAGAGCCGTTGCAAAAGGAGCTGAAAAACCGGATTCAATCATGGCCGGAATAAGAATTGCTCCAAGGGCAGCAACGGTAGCTGGCCCCGAGCCTGAAATTGCTCCAAAAAGACAGGAAACAATTACACAGACGATTGCAATGCCGCCGCGTGTGTGACCGATGCATGAATTTACAAAGGCGATAAGGCGTTTTGAAATACCGGCTTTAGCCATAATGTTTCCTGCAAGAACAAAGAAAGGAATTGCAAGAAGAAGCGTTTTACTGATGCCGGAATATGTATTTACCGCAACAACAGAAAGTTTCTGGCCGGCTGCAAGAATGGCGGCAACGGAAGAAGCTCCAAGACAGATTGCAATTGGTACATCGATGATAAGAAGGATAAAGAAAACAGAAAAGAGGATTGTCGTAATCATTTAGAAGCCTCCTCTTTTTTTGAATTACAAAAGTATTCCAGAAGATTTTCAATAAAATGAAGAATCAGGCATATACCGCAAAGAGGAACAAAAGACCAGAAAATCCAGCGAGGGAGGTGCATTACAAAAGTGTGTTCTCCCTGCAGAAGGCTTGAAATCATGCGGATAAAGCCCTGCCATGTAAGTACGATACAGTAAATAATACAGATGATGCTTGAAAACAGTTTTTGTGCTGTTTTTTTGCTTCCTGTAAGACGGCTTGAAATAAGAGAAAGTCCGATAAGTCCGTCATTTTCTCTTGCACAAAGGGCAGCTCCCATTAGCGAAATAAGGACGAACAGGGCAACAACAAGCTCATCTGCAAAGGCCAGTGAATGATTTAAAGCAAATCTTCCTATGACATTTGCAAACGTAAAAGCAAGCGTCACAGACATAGTTATTGCCAGAAGGTATTTTTCAATTCGGGCAATCAGTGGCATGATTTTTTTTAACATGAATTCTCCTATCGTCAAGTTTTCAAGACGAACTTGACAGAATAAAACAACCGGGTTTTAGGCAGATTTTATCTGAAACTCCTGATTTTTTTTTACGTTATATTTTACAGGATAAAATAGGAAATGAAAATACTTTTATATTGAACTATTTTTTCTGGTTTGACTTTCTTTGCCAGGGATTTTATACAAAAATTTGTTTTAGAAGTGGTTTTTATTTTAAAAGTCTGTATTCGTTATAGGCCAGAATAAAAGGACCAACGCCTTTAGCGTCGTCTTTTACAATCGGTTCGCTCATGTAATATTCAAAAGAGCCGTCGCGGTTCGGACGGTCTTCAGGCCCAAGCCCTGCAACAAGACAGATTCCGCCAAGGCTCATTTTGCCGTTTTCCGTTACAAGATATTTTGAACAGATTCCTTCAAACGCTTTTTTTGCAGGATTAATATATGCTTTGCTTAAAATTCCTGTTCGCACGGCTTTTAAAAGCGAGTAGGCAAGAATTGCACTTCCGCTTGTTTCAAGATAGTTAGGAGCTCTTCCACCCATATCAGGAATCTGGAACCACATTCCGCTTTCATCCTGAAAGTGTAGAATTGAATCCATCAGTTCAACGAAAATATGTTTCAGTTTGTTCCACTGTTCAGAATTTTTGCTTTTTTCCGGGGCTTTGTTTAACGTATCAAGCAGAGCCATTGAATACCAGCCGATTGAGCGAAGCCAGAAATGTTTTGAAAGGCCTGTTGTCTTGTCTGCCCAGAAAATTTTGCGTGAACTGTCGTAGGCATGGTAGTAAAGACCATTATCCGTGCAGCGCATTTTTTCGTAAACGGTAAAAAACTGTCTGTAAATATCGTCAGCCCAGTTTATGTCTGTTTCAAACGCTGCCTGATATTCCATTAAAAACGGCAGAGCCATGTAAAGTCCGTCAAGCCAGACCTGATTTGGATAAATTTTTTTGTGCCAGAAATTGCCTTCCGCCGTGCGTGGATGAGTTTTCATCTGGTCTTCAAGTTTTGCGGCAGCTTTTTTATATTTTTCCTTTCCGGTAAGTTTGTATAAGGTAATAAGATTTTTGCCGCCGTTGATTTCGTCTATATTATAATCTTCTTTTTTGTAGCCTGTAATCGTTCCGTCTTCGCTGATTCTGTAATCTTCGTACCAGTCTGCAAATTCAAAATATTTTTTGTCGCCTGTAGTGCTGTAGATTTCAAGCAGCGCCATAATCATGCAGCCGTCAATATAATCCCAGCCGGATTTTTTACCGGCACGGACTTTTTCAATATTCCATACAGGTGCTTCCTGAGTAGAGTTTTTTATGAGTGACTGAATGTATGAATCGATTACCGAAAAATCCATTGACGCCTCGCTTTTTTGCAGTACCTATCGCAATAAAATAAAAATTTTGTTACAATAGGATACATTTTGATTATAGATAAAAGCAATATGCTTTTTCCGAAGAAAACTTGCATAAAAAAGGATTTGCGCAGGTTTAAGTATTCTGTAATTTTAGAGGAATAATATGTCTGATACAAAGAATGACAGCCGTTTGTTAGTTTGTGCGGCGCTTAATCAGTTTAAAACAGAAAAAAATCTTGCAGGCGATGATGTAAAGCCTGAATCAATTCCACTGGAAACTCCGCCGAACCCGGAAATGGGTGATATCGGTATGCCGATGTTCATGTTTGCAAAAACTTTCCGTATGGCTCCTCCTGTAATTGCCCAGAGTGTTGCAAAAATCATTAACGAAAATAAAAATCTTGCAGGAATTGACAGCAGCGCAATTGGTGAATTCATCGCTGTTGGCCCTTACGTAAATTTAAAACTGGACAAGGCAAGTGCAGCAAAAACAATTCTTGAACGTATTGTAAATGAAGGCGATAATTATGGTTCGTTCAACGAAAAAGGTGAAAAGCCTCTTGCTGGCCGCAAGGTTATGATTGAATATTCCAGTCCGAACACAAATAAGCCGCTTCACCTTGGACACATGCGTAACGATGCCTTGGGCGAAAGTGTAAGCCGCATTCTTAAAAAAGCCGGTGCTGAAGTTTTCAAGGTAAACATCATCAATAATCGCGGTGTTCATATCTGTAAATCAATGCTTGCCTATAAACTATTCCATGAGCCTAAAAACGAAACTCCTGAATCGCTTGGAATGAAAGGCGACCATTTTGTAGGCCAATGCTACGTTGAATTTGATAAATATTCAAAGGAACATCCTGAAGCCGTAAAAGAAGCCGAAGAAATGCTTGTAAAATGGGAGCAGGGCGATAAGGAAGTTCGCGAACTCTGGCAGAAAATGAACGACTGGACTTTAAACGGCGTTCAGCAGACTTACGACCGCACTGGCGTTTCGTTCGATAAACTTTATTTTGAAAGCGACACTTATCTTAAAGGCAAAGACGAAATTCTAAAAGGTCTTGAAAAAGGAATTTTCTTTAAGGCAGAAGACGGTTCTGTTCGTATTGATGTTACCGAAGCTGTCGGCAAAGGAAAGGACGGCGAAGACCACGAAAAAGTTCTTTTGCGTAAGGACGGAACTTCCGTTTATATTACACAGGATATTGGAACTGCAATCAGCCGTCACAATGACTGGGCATTTAACCAGATGGTTTATGTTGTTGCAAGTGAACAGATTTATCACTTTAAAGTATTGTTCTATATTCTTAAAAAACTTGGTTTTGACTGGACGGATAAACTTTTCCATTTGAGCTACGGTCTTGTAAATCTTCCTAACGGAAGAATGAAAAGTCGTGAAGGAACAGTAGTTGATGCCGACGATTTAATTGACAGCTTGCACAATGATGCTTTAGCTGCAATAAAAGAAAAAGGCCGCGAATACGATGTTGGCGATGCTGATGACGTAAGCGAAAAGGTTGCCCTTGCCGCCTTGCATTATTATCTTTTGCAGGTTTCGCCTGTTAAGGATATGATTTTCAATCCTGCTGAATCACTTTCGTTTAACGGAAATACAGGACCTTATTTGCAGTACATGGGAGCTCGTATGGCTTCTATTTTACGTAAGGCAGAAGAAGGTGGAATTGATGTTTCTGCTTTTGCAAAGTATGCGGTTTGTGAAGCAGCCAAGTGTCTTTCAGCTCCTGAAGAATGGGAATTAATGAAGCTTCTTTCAAACTTCCCGGCTGTTGTTGCAAAAGCGGCAGACTCTCTGGATCCAAGCATTATGACAGGCTATATCTACGAAGTTTCAAAGATGTTCAGCAAATTCTATCAGCAGTGTCCTATTCTTGCAGCTGAATCTGAAGAACTTAAAAAGGCACGTTTACTTCTTACAAAATGTACGCTGACTGTTGTAAAAAATAGTCTGCCGCTTGTCCTTGTAAATTATCTGGATAGAATGTAGTCAGGAGAAAAATTCCTTTAAGGTTCTTTTCTCCTGACGCCGAGATTAAACTCCTGCTTTTATTCATAAAAATCATGAGTTTAATCTCGCATAATAGTATTTATAAAAGTTCTTAAAATGCGTGCAACTTCCTGTTTTGTTTGTAACGAGGGGCGCTTTTCAGTTATTATTCTTGTATGAACATTCTTAAAAATAAAGTATTAAAAGTATTTGCATTTGCAGTATTTTTTTCTGTATCGTTTTTTGCGTCTGGAAAATCTTCTGTTAGAATATCCTCTGTTGGAAATTCTTCCGCTGCAAAGACTGGTACAAACTCTAATGTAAAACTTCCAAATGGAAAAACTGAAGTTCCGGGGCTTTTCCGCTACGAACTTGAAAACGGGCTTGAACTTTATGTTGCAGAAAATGATTCTGCGCCTCTGGTTCATATAAAAATTACGGTTTTAGGCGGAGGAATTGCTTCTACGCCTGAAACAGCAGGCCTTTTTCACCTTTACGAACACATGATGTTTGAAGGTGATTCCCAGTATGCAAACAATGCGGATATGGAACGTGCTACTCAGGATATGGGCGTTCTGGAGCATAATGCTCAAACCGGAATAAACTCCGTTTCTTATTATTTCACGGTTCCTTCACATTTATTGGAGAAAGGCTTGAAATTCTGGAACTATGCTATCCGTGAACCTCTGCTTTCCGAACAGGCTTTGGAAGGGCAGAAAAAGGTTGTAATTTCAGAAATTGAAGGTAATTTTGCTGACCCTGGCAGAATCTACAGCTACAATCTTTTTAAGAACATGTTTCCTAAATTCCCGTGGCGAGTTGATGCAGCAGGTTATCCTGCTTTAGTTCAAAAAGCTACTGTTGCTGATCTTCGAGCCATGCTAAAAAAATATTATATTCCGAACAATGCACTGCTGCTTGTTGGCGGTGATGTAAAGCATGAAGAAGTTTACAGACTTGTAAAAGAAATTTACGGCTCATGGGAGCGTGGAGAAAATCCATGGCAGGAAGAAAGAGAATATCAGCTGGCAGAACCGTTTGAAAAGCCGGCATTTTTCGTAATGCCTTCTGACCAGTTATCATCTGAACAGGCTTCTATAAGGGTTGTTTACCGAGGCCCTGACGCCTGCCTTAATTCCCGGGATGTTGAAACAGGCAGTTTTTTTGACGAATTAATGGCAGATCCTTCAGGCTACTATATTCAGACTTTAATGAACGATGAAACGCTTGAAATTCCGAATCCCAACTACGCAGGTGAAGGTTTAAGTTCCATGCGGGAAAATGGCCTCATTTCTTTTTCTTGCGCTATTCACAATCCGCAGGAAAATCTTGCAGAACGAACAAAATATTTTTATTCGCTGATTTCAGAAAAAATTGTTCCTGAAATAATTCAAGATAAAAAGATTTTTACAAAAGCACAGTATAAGCAGGTTAAACGCACGATGAAAGACTATTCTTTTATCGGAATGGAAACGGCGGAACAGCTTTTGGCTCAGGTTGAATATTGCTGGGTAAATTTTTCGCGCAGCTATTTTTTCACCAGAACAAAGAAGATAAAAAAATCTGATATAGATTTATATCTAAACAGATATATAATCGGCAAAGCTCCTTTGATTTGTGTTCAGGTAAATCCTTCTATTTATGAAGCTCAAAAGGAAGAATTTAGAAAACTTGGTTTTGAAGAGTTTACAATAGATTCTGCTTACTGGTGGAAGTCTCTGGAGGAAAAGAATGAATAAAAAATTACTTCGTATTCTATCTGTATTATTATTAATTTTCTGTGTTTTTATTCAGAGCTGCAAAACTCTTTCCGGAACTTCCAGAGCGGAATCCGGCAAAACGGCAGGTAGTTCTGGATCGGGATTTGCAGTTGATTTTGCAAAATCGATTGAAGAATATACGCTTGATAACGGAATTACGGTCTATGTAAAAGAAAATCATTCTAACAGGCTAGTTTCGCTTGCGCTTTTGCGAAAAGGTGGCGTAAAGGAATTTACGCCTGAACAGTCCGGACTTGAAATGTCTTTAATCCGCATGCTTAAAAGCGGTTCAAAAAAATATGCATATTCTGACATTCAGGATTTAAAATACAAAACCCATGCCTCGTTTTACGGCGTTGCAACCAATGAAGGTTCATATTTTGGAATTGACTGTCTTGATTACTATCTTGACGAGCTGCTGGATGTTCTTGCGGATGGGCTTTTTAATCCTCTGTTTGATGAAACGGAATTCAACACGATGATGAAAGAACATGCACAGCGTTTGCAGAGAATGCAAAGTGATCCTTCAAGTCTGTGCTATTATGCAGGCCTAGATGCTGTCTATAAAAATCACCCGTACGAAACTCACCCGTGGCCGACTGAAAAATCAATAAACAATATTACTCTTGATAGGCTTAAAAGCGTATACAGCACTTATCTTGATGCTGATAAACTTTCTATTGTTGTTACGGGAAACGTTAAAGGCAAAAAAATCGTAAAAAAACTTAATGAATATTTTGGTGCCATTCCGGGTCTGAGCAATCAGTCAGATAAAAAATCGGCAGAAAAACCTGTTGAGAAAACGGCATTAGAAAAAAATTATATTGAAAAAACTGATATAGCGAAGCTTGAGATAAACGAACAGCAGATAGTTATTTCAAGTCCTGCCAGTGAAGGTACCGGCTTTATCTTAGGATTTTTTGCTTCTCCTTCTGTAAATGAAGAAGATTTTATGAGCGCGCAGATTGCTTTGGATATGTTCAGCGACATGCTTTATCAGGTTGTAAGGGAAAAATACGGGGCATGCTATACGCCTTCCTGTGGAGCAATCTGGTCAAATGCGGCTTTTGGCGTGATAAATCTTTATCGCGTGAGCAGCCTGGAAAAAATCATTTCTTATGTGGATGAAGCGCAGAAGCTTGTGGAGCAGGGAAAGTTAATCAGCGGAAAAGATGAAAATGATAATTTTATTTTTACAACGATTGATGAACGCCTTGAAAGCTACAAAAATACTTTTATAAACAGAACCTACACAGACCAGAAAACAGTAAGCGGACTTTGTTCAAAAATGGTAAACAGTGTGTTCATGTTTGGTAACCCGTACGAAGGGGATTCGTTTGCACAAAAAGCAAGGGAAGTAACAGCTGAAAGTGTAGAAAAAGCGTTTAAAAAATATATTGCAGACGGCAAACGCCTTTATGTAGCTGTAACTGCTCCCGGCCAGGAATCTAAAGTAAAGTTTTAGCAAACGCTAAAATTCTTGAGGCAAATATTCAGCCTTTGCACAAAGGAGGCAATAAGAATTATTTGCTTTGAAATTCTGAAGGCGAAAGCCCTACAATTTTTTTAAACGTATAGCTGAAATACGCAAAGTCATGGTAGCCTACGGCTTCTGCAACTTCTCCGACGCGGTTTCTGCAGTCGCGCAAAAGTTCCATGGCTTTGTGCATTCTGTATTTTGTTAAATAATCTGCAATTGTACAGCCTGTTTCGTTTTTGAATGTGTGGCTTAAATGACCTTTGCTTAGTTTTACTGCTTCAGAAATCGTTAAAATAGTTGTGTTCGGATCACTGTAATGTTCGCAGATATAATTGATTGTAGCTTCTACATATTTGCTTTGTTTTGCGGCAACATTGGCTTTTTCAATTCCTGCAAGAATTTCTTTTGATTTTTCATCTTCGGTATCGGCTTCATTTTTTGAAAGAGAAGCCGTAATTCTTTTTATTACTGCTTCAAGTTCATCATCATGGAACGGTTTTAAAAGATAATCTGCCGCCCCAAGTTTTACGGCCTGCTGTGCATAGGAAAAATCACTGTAAGCGGTAAGAATTACGGCTTTTACCTGATTTCCTTCTTCCCGAAGTTTTGTTAAAAGTTCGATGCCGTTCATATAAGGCATTTTTATGTCTATGATTATTATGTCAGGATTTACTTTATGAATAAGTTCAAGCCCTGCTTTTCCGTCGCTGGCTTCGCCTGCTATTGCGCAGCCTAAAGATGTCCAGTCAACTGTAAGGACAATACCTTTTCTGACAAATTCTTCATCTTCAACAACAACAACTTTTAACATTTACTTTTTCCTCGGAAGAATAATCCGTATGCAGGTTCCCCTTGTTTTCATCGGAATAAATGAAAGTCCGCATTCTGAGCCAAAGTGAAGCCGTAAAATGGCATCAACATTGTGAAGCCCAAGATGTGCCTTGCCTGAATTCCTTTTACCTGATTGTACACTATTAATGGCTTCCTGACTAATGCCTTTTCCATCGTCTGTAACGGTAATTACAACGGAATTTGCAATTTCTTCTGCCTTTACGGTGATTTTTCCCTGATTTACTTCTTCAAATCCGTGGATAATTGAATTTTCTACAAGCGGCTGAAGCATGAGTTTTGGAATCTTAAAATCTCGTACGCCGTCTTCTACCTGTGTAACTAATTCAAACTTATCAGGAAAACGGATTTTTTGAATTTCAACATAGTGTTCAAGAAGATTCAGTTCTTCTTCAAGCGGAATAAGATTGTCGCCGCTTATGCTGAAGCGCAAAATATCTGCAAGGTCGGTGGTTATTGTGGCAATCGTGTTGATTTTATTTATTTTGGCAATCCATTTGATTGTATCAAGTGTATTATACAAAAAGTGTGGATTAAGCTGAGCCTGCATCATCTGAATTTGAGTATCGTTTAATTCCTTCTGGCGGTTCAAAACTTCGCCCATGTATTTTTTTAATTTTTTTACGGTTCTGTTAAAACGTCCTGTAAGCTGTCCAAGTTCATCGATTCTCCGGGTTTTTAATTCAATGTCAAGATTTCCGTTTTCTACAAGAATCATTGCATCGTTAAGTTTTTTTATCGGTTCAAAAATATTTTTACTGATTATCTGGGCAGAGATTGCAAAAAGAGCAAGGCTTATAATTACGGTTATTATAATTGCCGCAACGAAAAATTTTGTAGCTGAATAAGTTACAGGAAGTTTTTTCTTCATTATAAAATAAAAGCCTGATTTTTCGTTTTTCTGGATAAAATAAATGCTGTCGGTCTGATTTGAACGCACGGCTAAATCGTAGAAAAACTGGTCTTTAAAGAATTGAATGGTTTTTTCATTATCGCCGGAATCAAAAGCAGTGTTCCATGTCTGGTCAGCAATTATTATTGAACTGTTAGAATTGATTTTTCCTTCAAATAAAGAAGAAAGGTTTTCGTTGGTTACGGAAATTACGGCGTAACCGATAATTTCTGCATTTTTTCTTATAGCGATTGCGCTTTGAAAAGCGTAGTTATCACGATTTGTCTGCGTACAGGCCTGCCAGGTATTGCCGATTTTGTTTCTGGCACTGCGCAGAATTCCCCAGGTTGTTAAAAGGTCTTCCGGGAGCATGCTGTATAAGTAATAGCGTTTTGCACTTGAATAAATGCATTTTCCTCTTGCGCTGTAAAAAGCAATGTCTGCCTTGTGCTGAAGAATTTCGTTTTCTGAATCTAAGAATAATGAAAGATTTTTTCTTGAATCATCTTCAAGAATTTTTTCTATTGCTTCGTCAGAAACAAAACTTTTTAGGACAGAATCAATTGAATTTATGTAATTTGAAAAACTTGTGTTGAGCGATGTAAACTGCAGCTGGATTGCATCGGAAGATTCATCCATGGTTGCTTTTTTGAATATACAGACAATTATTGTAAGGCTTAAAATAATCGGAACAATTCCGGCGGCAAAAAAAACAGAGGCAAGCTTTTGTTTTAAGGAAAAATTAGAAAACTTTTTCATTTTTCACTTCCTGTTGTTTTCTTAAGCCACTGCTGGATAAATTCTGCCTTGTTTTTTATCTGAGATTCTGTATTTTCTATATTTGAAAGGGCGTGGCTTATAATTTCCTTTTCTTCTTCAGAAATTTCTAAGTCTCTGCGGATCGGATGATATTTCAGGTTTTGTGCTAAAAAGCTTTGGGTTCCCAGGTTCTGTAAAAATGCTATAAAACGTTCTGCATTGTCCTTGTTTTTGCAGGTTTTAAGCATTGCTGCTGTTTCTATAATGTATGCAGAATCCGGCGGAAGAATAAATGCTGTCCTTATTGAAGAATGTGTACTTTTAAATCGAAGTGCAATATTTTCCGGAACAATTACTGCACTGCAAAATCCTTCTGCAATGCTTTCGCAGGCAAAAGCGGCATTTGTGTAGGTCGTAGAAAAATCATTAATAAGCGAAATCGGCGTTGTGTTTAAAAGATAGAAAAGACAGGTATAGTTTTCTGCCGAAATATACGGGTCAAGCATTGCAAGCTTCCGGCTCGTTTTTATGCTGTTTAAAAGCTGTTCGTCGTTCATCGGTTCAAAATAAAGATTGTTGTATAAAAATCCTGTTCTTGTAATTGCAAATGCGGCAAGATTTTTTTTACCGAATGGCCGGGGCACAAGCGAATTGTTTTTTACGTAAGGAGCAATCTGTTCATCAAAAACAGAAATTGCATCGGTTGCGCAGCATAAAAGAACGTCAGCAGAATCTTCTTCTAAGATCTGTTCTAAAACCTGCGGTGCCGTATTAGCGTAGACTTTTACCCATATTCCTGTAACCTTTTCAAATTCCCGGGCTAAAATTGTTGTTTCATCAGAATCCAATGAAGAATAAAGCGTAAGTTTTTTAGAATTATCCGGGGCAAATTTATAGGTTGCCTGTTCCTGTTTTCTGCAGGAACAAAAAATTACGGAGGTCAGTATGCAAAACGATGTAAGATAATTGATTATTGTTTTTTTTATTCTATGCATATTTGTATAACTGTAAAATCGCTTCTGTGTCCGGCTATAAAATCTTCTTTTTAATAATTTTATAATGAAAAAATCCGCTGTTCAAGGTAAATTGTCTTCTCCATTATTCAAGTTCGACTGAACCTAAGGCGATAAGTTTTTCATTTTTGCGGCTGAACAAAAGAAGTCCGTTTCCTTCAAAATTTATTTTGATTTTCTCTCCTATTTTATAAAATACCCCGCCAAAAACTACGGCAGTAATCAAAGTTTCGGCGATTTTTATTTTGATTGTTGTTTCCATTCCGGTCGGCATGGCACTGTAAATTTCTCCTTCTATGATTCCGTTTTTCGAAGGCTTTACAGTTTCCGGACGCACGCCGAGTATAAAATCATTTTCTTCTTCTGAAAGTTCTATGTTTTGATTCGGCTTAAAACGCGCTACAATCGAATTGAAAATTGTAAGCGAAATATTTGATTTTGATTTTTGAGTTCCTTTTGCTTCGATAAAATTAATTGATGGATTTCCTACAAAATCTGCTACAAATAGATTTACCGGCTTATTGTAAATATTAAGCGGCGTATCATATTGCTGCAAAACACCGTTATTCATTAGGCAAATTCTTGTAGAAAGTGTCATGGCTTCCATCTGTTCGTGCGTAACGTAAATAAAAGTGCTTCCTGTGTCGATGTGGAGCCGCTGCAATTCCGTGCGCATTTCAAGACGAAGTTTTGCATCAAGATTAGAAAGCGGCTCATCCATAAAAAGTACGGAAGGCTCCGGCGCAAGCGTTCGGGCAATAGCTACGCGCTGCTGCTGACCGCCGGAAAGTTCATTCGGGTAGCGGTCCATGAATGTGCTGACTTTAACGATTCTGCTTACGCGGCGCACAATAAGGTCAATTTCCTCGCTGCTTAATTTGCGTACGGCTTTCTGGATTCGTCCGTCTTTTACAAGTTCAAATTTTTCGTTAAGGGTGATTCCTTCTGTGCTGTAGTTATCAATAATTGCCTGAAGCTTTGTTTCAAGTTCTGTAATCCGTGCATTTGCAATAACATGCGGATCTATGCTTTCGTGCAGATTATAACCCAGCAATGTTTTTGCGCTGTTCATTGAAATTTCGTAATGGTCAATAAGTTTCAGCAGGGCGTCTTTTTTGTTTTGCTGAGTGAATGGTTGGTTTGGCTGTTCGCTCTGAGTTTTGCATTCGTTTATTATTTTTATAACTTCTGCGGGCTTTTTAAGAATCGAAATAAGTGCCGAATAGATTTTTGCATTGTCGTCTATAATTGGCTTTTCTTCTTTTATATTTGAAAGCCCGAATGCAATGTTCTGGTAAATTGTCATGTTTGGCCATAGCGCATAATTTTGAAACAAAAATCCGACTTTGCGCTTGTTTGCAGGAACGTTTATGCCAAGCTCGGAATCAAAAAGAATTTTTTCACCGATTGTTATGCGACCCTTTGTAGGAGTTTCAAGCCCTGCTATCATGCGGAGCGTTGTTGTTTTTCCGCAGCCTGAAGGACCAAGCAAAGTTACAAAGGCATTGTCTTCTACAACGAGGTTTAAATTATCAACTGCATAAACTTTATCCCAGCGTTTTGTAATACCAGAAAGTTCAATCCGCGGCATCTTGCCAGTTTCCTCCGATAACTTTATCCAGACTTGCACCTGTAAGCCTGTTGACTCCTGCATTGCAGATAACGATTGTGATAATAAGAATCAGGTTTATTCCGCTTGAAAAAGCGTAAAGTCCCATTTCGTCAAAATAGTCAAGTAAGGTTGTTATTATTTTATTCTGGGAACACAAAAGCATGAACAGCGTAAGTTCCCTGAGGCACGTAATAAAGGGTAGCATATAACCGCTCATTATTGAAGATTTTTGAATCGGAATGATTATTTTTATCATCCGTTTGTACCACGGAATATTATGAATTATTGCAGCTTCTTCAATTTCACTGCTGATTTGCAGCATGGAATTGAGCGAACTGCGGCTTGCAAATGGAATGTATTTTATAACTCCCGTAAGAATCAAAAGAAAGAATGTGTTGTAAATACCGATGTTTGTACCGAACACAAAAAATGCAACACCAACAGCAAGCGAAGGCAAAAGATAAGGCAGGAAAGCTACGATGTTAACGTAAGCTGCCCATTTGCTGCGCCTGTTTTTGCTTACGCAATAGCCTGTAAGCATTCCTATTGTTCCGCCTATTAAAGCACAGCTTGTTGCAAGAAAAAGTGTTCCGAACAATGCATTCCTGATTGTTGAATTAAATAAAATTCCGTACTGGCCGTACATTCCGTTTTCTGTAGTATTTTCTGCGGTAAGCCACCATTTTAGCGTAAGGCTTGAAAAATCTCCGCGGGTTATAAAACTATAATCACCGGGGTTTGGCAAAAAAGTTTCTATTGCAAACGAAATTATAGGATAAATGCTTGTAAAGGCTGTAAGAAAAACAAAGATTAAGGCAACGATGTATTTTCCGTAACGGCCGAGTTTTATCAGTTTTGTGTGAGTTGATTTTCCGGTAACAGTTGTGTAATTTTTTCTTCCGCTTGTGGCACGCAGGTTAAACAGCAGGATAAGCATGCCAAAAAACATAAGAATCAGGGCAAGAATGCTTGCCTGTCCTGCGCGGTTTACATTAAGCGAAACGTATCTTGTGGCAAGCGTTGTAAGATTAAGATAATGCGGAACAGGGTAGCTTCCCATTGCGCTGCTGAAAACCAGTAGAATAGTGGAAGTTATGGCAGGGCTTATCAGGGGGAGCGTTATATAAAAAAATGTTTTTATGCGCGGAGTGTTAAGAATTGTTGCGGCTTCTTCAAGATTTGAATCCATGTTTTTAAAAATTCCGCCGATTAAAACATAGGCAAACGGCGCGTAATGCATGGCAAGAACTATAACTGAAGGAAAAATCCCTTTGCACCACCATAATGGCATTGCAATTCCTGTAAGAGAAAAAAGAAGTCCGTCAGAAGTTCCGGTTACGGAATTAGAATTAAAAAGATTCTGCCATACAACGGCTAAAGTCCATTGCGGCATAATATATGGAAAAATGAAAATTGAGCTTAAATATTTTTTGAATTTGATGTTTGTTCTTGTAATAAGCCAGGCAAAAATTCCGCCGTATAAAATCGAAATAAAACATGAAAAAACAGAAAGTAAAAGAGAGTTTTTCAGCGGAATCCAGAGATTTATATTTTTAAGGCTGCCGGAAAATAAATCTTTCCAGTTGTAAAAAGTTATTCCGCTTTTTAAGCCTGTATTTACTGAATCGATTGAACCGACATGAACGGAAACCGTATCTGAAATTATAAAAAATATTGGAGCGATTGCCGTGACAGAAAGAACAATTCCAAGTACAAGAAGAATAGAATTTTGCGGCTTTCCCAGACTGGTTAAAAGTTTATTTGAAGAGCTTTTTAACTTTGTAAAATCTAAGGGAAAGCCTTGAGCCATATATTTTCTGCTTATCTCCTATGCATTTTATATGCCTATTATTTTTCTATTATTGCCCCAGCGCAACTGATTTTGAAACATTCAAATCAATCCAGTCACTCATTGTAAAGGAAACTGCCGCACAGTAAACAGGATCTTCAACAACAAGTCTGCCGCCGTCTGCGCCAACCCACCAGTCATAACCGCGGTCGTTTTTTGCAGGAAATTTGTTTTCGCCGTCAACATAACCGTCTTTAGAATGATCCTGATCACAAGCAGGATTTGAACTGTAGCCGCCAATGTCTTTTCCCCATGGTGCAAAACCTTCCTTTGTAGTTGTCATGTAAGCAATAAAGGCGCAGGCAGTCCATGGTAAAGGCGAAGTTTTTACAATCTGCATGTAATGCTTGTAAGCGTAACCGCCGATTCCCTGATATCCGTCCTGATAAGCTGCAACCTTAACATTGTTTGCAGAAACATCTGCGCTTTCTTTTACAGAGCGCAGTTTTGAATAAACAATTAAAGCTGTTTCGCCTGCGGCAGATGATTTTACAAGCTCGTTGCAGATTGGACCGTCATCAGTCTGTTCATTATATTGATTGCACCATAGTTTAATAAATGCAAGTGAATATTTTGCATTCGGTGAGCCAAGCATTAAAGGTTTTGTATCTTTTTCAACTTCATCGATGGTTTTCTGAAAGTATAATTGCTTTTCTTCCGGCAAAGAATCAAAGGCTTCCTTTAAGTAGGTGGCATATTTATCATGTGTGAGCATAAACAGAAAGTTTTTGCCGACCGGTTCAGAATTTACGCCCATGAATAAAGGTCGCTCTCCTTCGTAAACAAAATCCCAGCAGTTTGTATACTGTTTGTCTCCGCATTTGTTGAACATGAATATTTTGTTCAAAGTCTGAAGTGCAAGCGGATGTCCGTTTTCGTTTTCGTCAGTTCCTTCGGATTCTTTCCATTCCTTTGGAATATAATTTAAAAGGTTGTTTGTAACAATCATTTTATTCTGAATCTGGCTTCCGTCTTGAATCAGCGTCATGGAATAAGTATGAGTTGCACTTGTAATATCCGCATTTAAAAGCGTAAAAATTGAATTGTTTTTAGGCTGAGACCATTCGATTTTTCCGCTGTAAGAAGGATTGATTTTTTTCAGCGTTTCAATAAAAGTTGTTGCAGCTGTTTTGCCGCGGCTTGAATTTCCTATTCCGTACATTGTCTTTCCGTTGGATTCTTCGATTGCCTTTTTATACAGTTCTTCAATAGGCATTTTTTCTGCCTGTTCGATAACTTTTTCAACCTCGCTTAACTTAGAAACGGGTGAATCATTTTTTTTAGTGCAGCCGGTAAGAGCGCAGATTGCAGCAAATGCGCAGACGATTCCCATTACTTTTTTATTCATATTTCCTCCGTGTTAGTCAAAATCGCCTCTGGCCAGGAAAGATTCTGATAATAAAAGTTTAACATTGGAACTGTTTTCAACAATGGGAAGATTCTGCGATTATTTTTGATTTTTAATGGATATTTGTTATTTACGAAGATTATTATTAAATGAAAAAGGCCGCCTGAGGCGGCCTGAATTTTATATGTTTTTCTTTTTCAGGACAGAAAGCGTAGCTAAAAGCAATGCAACGCCTGTAACCCATGAAATGATTCCGGAAACAGCAAGCCCAAGATTCATTGTAATACCTGTAATTATGTAAGTTACAAAAGAAACTGCTGCAACTGTAATTGCGTAAGGCAGCTGAGTTGAAACGTGGTTTACGTGATTACACTGTGCACCTGCAGAAGCCATGATTGTTGTATCAGAAATTGGAGAGCAGTGGTCACCGCAAACAGCACCTGCCATACATGCAGAAATAGAAACGATTCTGATTGCGCCTTCCGGGAAAGCTGCGATACAGATTGGAATTAAAATTCCGAATGTTCCCCATGATGTTCCGGTTGCAAAAGCAAGGAAACAGGCAATTACAAAGATGATGGCCGGTAAGAAAGCTTTTAAGCCTGCTGCAGAACCTGCAACAAGGTCAGCAACGTACTGTTTTGCGCCTAAAGAATCTGTCATTCCTTTTAAAGTCCATGCCATGCACAAAATCAAAATGGCAGGAACCATTGCCTTAAATCCGTCTGGCAGACAAGCCATAGATTCTTTGAAAGTTAAAACTTTGCGGCTTACAAAGTAAATTATTGTAAGGATTAAAGCGCCTGTTGAACCGATTACAAGACCAACTGAAGCATCAGAGTTAGAGAAGGCATCGATAAAATTTAAATAAGAATCAGAGTCTGAACTGAAAAATCCGCCTGAATAAATCATTCCAAGTACGCAGAGAATTATTAAGCCGACAACCGGAAGAACAAGGTCAATTACTTTTCCGTTGGAAGAATTATTTGAATCTGTTTCAGTTTCAGAAGTTTCTTTGGCTTCGGCAGATTTTTCAAAAACTTTCATTGAACCGAATTCAAACTTCATTTTTACCATGGCAAACATCATGATTAATGTAAGAATTGCGTAGAAATTGAATGGAATTGCCTTACAGAAAAGGGCAATTCCATTTTCTCCTTCGGTTACGAAGCCTGCAACTGCTGCTGCCCATGAAGAAATTGGAGCGATGATACAAACAGGAGCTGCTGTTGCGTCAATGAGGTATGCAAGCTTTTCTTTAGAAACGCCGTATTTGTCTGTAACAGGTTTCATTACAGAACCAACAGTAAGGCAGTTAAAATAGTCATCAATAAAAATCAAGATTCCAAGAATAATAGTAGCAACCTGTGCACCGAATTTTGATTTTATGTGAGTTTTTGCCCAGTTACCAAAAGCTGCAGAACCGCCGCCTTTATTCATAAGTGCTACAAGAGTTCCTAGAATTACCATAAAAATGAGGATTCCGATGTTGTAGCTGTCTGCAATATTTGCAATAAAACCTTCGTTAAAAACGTGGGTTAAAAAGCCGGTAAAACCCGCGGCTGCATCAACAGCATAGAAGATACCGCCGATTACGATTCCTATAAACAGTGAAGAATAAACTTCTTTTGTACAAAGAGCCAGTCCAATAGCGACTATTGCCGGCACCAAAGACCAAAATGTTCCTACAATGTGCATTTTTGATTTCCTTTAATAATATAAAAATATTGTAAAAAAATTATCGCAAATTTATTTTAATTTTGTAAAATCTGTATTAAGCGGATCTTTGATGCCGTCTTTTTCCAGTTTTTCCAAAACTTCAACAATGTAATTCACTACATCAAGAGCTCCTGCTGCTGTGTACGTTTTAATCTGTTTTAAAGATTTTATCGCTTCGTTTAGAGTCATAACATTCCTCCAGTTTT